>JAOAPL010000072.1 GCA_025462925.1 Acidobacteriaceae bacterium | reverse complement strand
TCGCCTGTGGGTGCCTTTCCATCCACGAGCATGAAGTGAAATGGCGTGTACGGATCGTCGATCCAACAGGAGGCGTTCATCCCGTACTCTCGGATGATCCTGAGCACTTCGCGATCGTTTTGCGATTGTTCGGGTCCATAAAGCCAGTGAAGATTTCCGTGCAAGGTTGGTCCATGCGCAATATCCGCTTCGGTCAGCGTCTTCGGATTAAACGTGACGCATTGCATTCCTGTTATCGCCGGAATCTTCGTCGAGTGGACATCAGAATCTGTGCGCGTCTTCAGCCGGGGCTCCGACTTGAATGATTTCTGCTGCGCAGCCACAACGGTCGCCATGAGCAGCACCGGTAATACCCAGTTTTTAGGTTTTGTTCGCACGATTATAGGACGGAGCTGCGGTTCAGGATGTTGTCATGCTGGTTCTGGATTTCTTGGAATGGCAGATGGTCAACCTAACGCCGGGTGCGCCATCTGTTGCGATGCAACAGGTGGGAATAAGAAAAGTCGGCTGCGGGTGGCCCCGCCAAAATGATTAGGTTTCGGGTGAACTCTGAGCGCAGCGAAGGGTGGGAGAAACTCGAAACTCGAAACTCGAAACGCGAAACTGGTTTCCCGACACTCGCACCAGCTTAGCTCGGATGTCACAATCTCCGCGAAATGAAGGAGTTCTCTATGCACATGCTGCTGATTGAAGGAACCATCAAACCGGGAAAGAAGAACGATTTTTTGAGAGCGTGGGAGAGCCAGATCCTGCCCGCTCTAAAAGCGCAAAAAGGATATGTGGATGAGATCCTCGTCTTCAGCGATGAATCGACGATGGAAGGCGTCGGACTATCCTTCTGGCAGACGAAGGCAGATGCCGATCGTTATTACAATGACGTCTTCCCGATGCAGACCGACAGGGTTGGCGATCTACTGGGCGACATTCCCAAAGTCCGCAGCTTCAGCGTGGAGCACGCGGACATTCTAAACATCGCCGGCACTAAAGCCGCTTAGAAATATTTCGATACCCAGCACGCTCGGGTGCTGGGTATCGAAGATACAAAGCGATTTACGCTGTCGCTTCGCGCCTGAAGTACCACGCTAGCACGATTCCGGCGAGCAAACCACCGACGCCGTAATCGAGGATCTGGCCGAGCTCGAACATCGTTGGATAGCCGTACCAGTTCCATTTAGGAAAATCGGAGACGATGAACGGGAGCAATCCCAGAGCAGTCACGAACATCACGCGACCGCCGAACGAGACCACGCGAGCCAGCGCAGCCCACAACGCGAATGCGAAGATCAATCCGGCGACCACGGCCGTGAGGAATTGCAGGCCGAGCGTCTTGGGCGAAATATCTTCGCCTCCATTCGGGTGATAGACGACCATGGCCCAGCCCGTTGTCTTTTGTTTTTCCATCATCGCCTTCATCGCAGCGCCTCGCTGCTCGCGAGGCGCTTGCATGTAGTCATTTCCCGGCAAGAAGTAAAGCCCTGAAGCGGGCATGCTGGTTTTCATCGCTGCCAAAACCGCGTCTTCATTGCTGATCGTGCTTATCCCCATTTCGCCGATCGGCAATCCGACGTGAGCGATGGAACTCCACACGAACATCATTACGCCCGCAAGGATTCCGCCGATAACAATTTTTTTTGTCATATCAATCCTCCCGCAAATTTTCTAGGCCGAGTTTGCAGGCGATTGGAACACAAACCAGGTTGCAGGAACAGAGGATTGTTAGAGTGAGATCATCTTGAATGCTAGGAGATCATGCGACCGCGTGTTCTGAGATGAGTTGCTGCACTTTCTCGATCAGCGCTTTTCCCGTGAATGGTTTGTACAGAAGTTTAGTGCCTGCCGGAAGCTTCACCTCGGAAACCAATCGCAGCGTTCCACCTGACATGAACAGGATCCGCATTTCCGGTTGCGTCTCGCGGACGAACGCAGCCAATTCGTCGCCACCCATCATTGGCATCACGACATCGGTGATCAGCAGGTCGATCTTGTGCTTGTTTTCCCGCACGATGTGCATGGCTTCCGATCCGTTGCCCGCGGAAAGCACGCGATATCCGTGAGCTTCCAGGAGATCAGAAAGAGAGTGCAGCAAATCCTTTTCATCCTCAACCAGCAGCACTGTAAAAGATCCAACTCCAACGCTGATCTCAGGCGTTGGCCTCTCTTCCTCAGGTTGCTCTTCGGTCCGAGGCAAATAGACTGTGAATGTTGTGCCTTGATGCAATCGACTCGCCACCGCAATGTATCCACCGCTTTGTTGGACGATGCCATAAACGGTTGCGAGTCCCAATCCAGTTCCTTCGCCAACTTCTTTCGTGGTGAAGAACGGCTCGAATATCCGCGCCTGTGTCGTCGCGCTCATGCCCGCGCCGTTATCGGAAACGGAGAGTGTGACGTAATCTCCCAGCTTCATGCCAATATGTTGCCGAGCATATTCCGCATCCACGTTGATGTTCGCAGTTCCAATCGTCAGTCGTCCGCCGCGCGGCATGGCGTCGCGCGCATTCACAGCAAGATTCAGGATCACCTGACCGATCTGTCCGGGATCGGCTTTCACTCTGCCGAGGTCAGCAGCCAATTGCGTTTGCAGTTCAAGGTCTTCGCCGAGTACCGGTTTCAACAACGTCTTCATCTTCGTGATCTCTGCGTTGAGGTCGAAGACCTTGGGCATTAGAACCTGCTGTCTGCTGAAGGCCAGCAACTGTTCCGTCAAAGAACGGGCTTTTTCACATGCGGCGACGATCGTTTCCAGTGTCGCTGGAATGTTCTTGCCGTCGGGAAGCTTGCGTGCGATCAGCTCCGCATGACTCGTGATCACCATAAGGAGATTATTGAAATCATGCGCAATGCCGCCTGCGAGGTGCCCGATCGCTTCCATCTTCTGCGCTTGGCGGAGCTGATGTTCCAATTTCTGGTGCTCTTGCTCGGCGCGCTTTTCCTCGGTCACGTCGCGGGCAATGGCGAGATGCTTTCCCGGCAAAAAGTTTGCACGCGCCGAGATCTCCAACTCGCGGACCAGCCCGTCGCGACGCAGTAATGAAAAAGCGCCCTTGGCCCAACCGTTTTGCAGGAACAACTGCCACCGATGCGAGAAATCGTAGGAGGGGAGCGAGAAATCAGCCGGGCACTTCCCGAGGAGCTCTTTTTTTATTGTTCCAAACAATTCGCACGCGGTTGTGTTCACGTCAATGAATCGTGCCTGATCATCCACAATCAGGATGGCGTCAAGCGAGTTGTCGAACAGAGCGCGAAACTGGCGCTCACTGTTGTGCAGGAGTTCTTCGGCTTGAAGGCGGCGGTCTTCCGCGCGCCTGAATTCAAGCGCCTGGGTTATTTTTTGCAGCAATGTAGTTGTGTTCAGTTTCGACTTGGCCAGATAATCCGTCGCGCCTGCCTTGAACACTTCCGCGGCGACTTCCTCGTTACCTTGTCCGGTGAGGAACACGATCGGCGTCCGCACTCCGCTTGCTCGCACGTTTCTGAATAGTTGCAGGCCGGTGGTGGCTCCAAGCTGGTAATCGAAAAAGGAGAGGTCGTAAGGATGCTCTCGAATCAGATCCATCGCCTCCGTAGCCGTCGTGGCATGGTCTACACTGAGTTCGGTGGACGAGAACATCTCGTCGAAATAGCTGTTGAGCAGGAGCCAATCGTCTTCGTCATCGTCAACGACGAGGACTCGCAGAGGCTCAACCGCCGAAGCGCTCTTCATCTTTATCCTTTTGCGGCCGGCAGTTCGACGATCGAGAACCAAAAATTCCCAAAACTCTTCAGAGCGCCGACCAAGGTGTTGAAGTTACCTGGCTTTTGCATAAAAGCGTTGACGCCGGTTTGGTAGGAACGGAAGACATCTTCTTCCGCCTTGGAAGTTGTGAGAACGATCACCGGCAGATGGCACAATGCCGGATCAGATTTGATCTCCCGGAGCGCCGTCCGGCCGTCCATCTTCGGCATATTCAGGTCCAGAAGGATGAGCGCGGGATCAGTCCCAGCAGGACGGTCGGCGTGAGCGCCTTTCCTGCGTAAGTAATCCAGTAGTTCTTCGCCATGTTCTACCCGAACGATCGAGTTCGACACCAAAGAATCGCGCAGTGCTTCTTTGATGAGCATGTAATCGTCATCGTCATCTTCAGCTAGCAAGAGCGGCATTGACTGATGCTTTGTCTTTGTCATTTTGTTCTCCCGATTCTTTGCTTCCTTCCGGAAGCGTGATCACAAATTTACTGCCCACGCCCGGCTCACTTTGGACCGTGATGGTACCGGCGTGCCTAGCCACGATCTTCTCCACGATGGTGAGTCCAATCCCATTTCCTTCAAATTCGCTGCGCCCATGTAACCTTTGGAATGGCCGGAAGATCTGTTCGGCAAAGCGCTGTTCGAAGCCGAGCCCGTTGTCCTGAACCACAATCTCCCAATTGCCATTGCGCAATGAGCGGCTGGTGATCGACACGGCCGGCAGTTGATCTTTCTTCATGAACTTCAATGCGTTGCCGATCAAATTCTGGAACAGCTGCCGCATCTGGTTTGGGTCGGCCCATATGACCGGCAATGTCCCGACCTCGACTCTGGCGGCGCTTGCCGTGATCCTCTCTTCCAAATCACTCAGCACGCCTGCAACCACGGAATGAAGTGCCACCTGCTCGGGAGTGCGCGCCCTGCTCCTCACCCTTGAGAGCTCGAGCAGGCTTTCGTTCAATGACGACATCCGCTGTGCGGCATTCTGAATTCGGCCCAGGTAGTCGCGTCCCTTGTCATCGAGCGAATCACCTAAATGCGATTCAAGCCGGCTGCCGAATGCGCTTATCTTGCGCAACGGCTCCTGCAAATCGTGTGAGGCGACGGAGGCAAAATCCTGGAGGTCTTTATTGCTGCGTTCCAACTCCAGTGCATAGATTTCCAGCGCGCGCCTGGTTTCCAAGTCTTTGTCCTGCCAGAGTTTTCGAAATTGCGCGTCAAGTTCAGCAATCTCATCCCGGCCTCCCACGGCGTCGCCAACTGGCTTGCCATCGGCGGCGAGCCGATTGTTTCGCGCCAGCCGTTCGACACGCTCAGTGATGTCAACCAGCATTCCGTGAATAAATATCGCCAGCAGGACAGCAAACAAAAGCCCACCTCGCAAGAGCCAGCTCATTCTCGATCGGGTGCGCAAGTATTGATTGTTGGCGACTTGATCGAGCTGCTCTTGCTCATCGATGATCGCCTGAATATCCACGCGCAAACGGTCCATCCTGCGTTTGCCTTCGCCTTGCCGTTCGGCATCTCTGACCGGTTCAAATTTGCCGGCCTCCATCAGCGTTCTTTTTCGGTTGTGATAATCGAGAAGATCCTGAGCCAATGGCGCAATCAGGCGAGCCATTAAAAGCATTTTTGGATTTTGAGCGCAGAGTTCTTCCAGGCGACGCTGTGTTTGCGGGATGGTTTTTACCGCATCGTTATAAGGTTCGAGAAACACTGGATTTCCGCTAATGATGTAGCCGCGCATCCCGGTCTCGGTATTGACCAACTCCCATAAGAGCGCGCGCGCCGTCGAGAGTACCTGCCGCGAGTGTTCGGTTGCGTCATCCGCCGATTGAGCCTGCCGCTGCACCACTGCCAGCCACACGATCAGTGCAGTAGTGAAAACAACAGAGAGGCCGACGATAAACAATCTCTTTTGCCGCACTGACAATCGAGAGACCGGGATGGAGAAAAACGACATGTCGCCAGCCTAATGCGGTTGGCCTCCAGCTCAGCATCAAATTGAACAAAAGTGCGCTCCGGTTCCGGAATTGGGAACTGGTTCCTGCTCTGGAGAATGCTTGGAATCGGCGGACTATCGGTTCGGGCTCTCTGAAATCCAGCTGGTCACGAGCCAATATTTGCTATGCTCACCGAGGTGGCTGGTTGAAATTATGTTTATGATCCGTCGCATCGCCAACAGCACGCGACAATTATCTTTGGCTGGCTCAGTGGCTGTGCACTGTCTTGTGCTCATTTTGTTGGTGTGGAGCCCTGCACGGATAGTGACGCCCAAGGTGGTACTGCGAGGAGAAGAGGGAACTTCTTCCGTTGTTGTATATCTGCCGTCCCGTGAAGCTGTCCCGCTACAGCCGGTCGCGCAGGCACATTCGTCGTTACGAGTTCCGCGTCCCAAGAAGCGTCCTGTCCTTGAAGCCAAGGCCCCAAATGCAGTCGAAGAATCGTCCGGAAGCACAACGCAAACAACGCAAGCCGGTTCACTGTACGGTTCCCAAACCAACGGCCTGACGCTTGGACACGAAGTGCGTCCGGCCTTGCCAGTCTCGGGTGACAGGCCCGCGATCTCTACGTCGGAATTGCCCAAGGGCATTCAAGGTGATGTGATCGTGGAGATCACGATTGACGTGAAAGGCAACGTGGTTGAATCGAAGCTGCTGAAGACGATTGGTTACGGCATTGACCAGAAGGTGCTTGCGACTTTGCAGAATTGGCACTTCACGCCAGCCACTCAGGACGGCGTCGCCATCTCCTCGCAGCAGGACGTTTATTTCCATTTCCCCAGCTAGCCATCAGTAGCCCGCTTGAGCGAGCATGTACCGAAGGCCTACAATTCAAGGTTGGCCGCTCACGCCGGACTGAATCTGCATCGGCGGCCAGGGAGATGAACGCAGATGGCCTTACGCATTAACGACGAAGCACCGAATTTTACCGCTCAAACCACGCAAGGCGAGATTGACTTTCACAAATGGATCGGCGACGGATGGGCGATCCTATTTTCACATCCGAAAGACTTTACTCCTGTTTGCACAACGGAACTGGGGTATATGGCGAAACTCGAACCTGATTTCGCCGCGCGCAATTGCAAGGTTATCGGCCTGAGCGTCGACCCCGTAAGCAGTCATGGCAAGTGGGCTGCGGACATTGAAGAAACTCAGGGTCATAGGGTTAACTTTCCGATGATCGGCGACCCGACGCTTGAAGTAGCCAAGCTTTACAACATGCTGCCGTCCGATGTCGGCGATTCCTCCGAAGGCCGCACTGCCGCCAACAATGCCACCGTGCGAACCGTCTTCATCATCGGGCCAGATAAGAGGATCAAGCTAATGCTCGCGTATCCCATGACCACCGGGCGCAACTTCGATGAGATTCTTCGCGTTCTGGACTCGATGCAGCTTACCGCTAAACACAAGGTTGCGACGCCGGTGAATTGGAAGAAGGGTGAGGATGTCATCATCGTTCCCGCCGTGTCGGACGACGAAGCGAAGCAGAAATATCCTGGGGGTTGGAAGACGCTGAAGCCTTACCTCCGCGTCGTCGCCGAACCAAAGTAGTTTCGATTGCGCTGCGGTAAACAGTAGAGAGTCATATGATTCTTAAACAGTATTACCTCGGCTGCCTTGCCCATGCTTCGTATTTGCTCGGAGACGAGGCCAGCTCGACCGCCATCATTGTCGACCCGCAGCGCGATATCCAGCAGTACCTGGCCGATGCCGAGAAATTTGGCCTCCAGATCCGCCACGTCTTTCTCACCCACTTTCACGCGGACTTCGTCGCCGGCCATCTGGAACTACGCGATCGTTGCGGCGCGACCATCCACCTCGGTTCCCGCGCCCAAGCGGAATACGCTTTCGTGGCGATGAAAGACGGCGATACGCTGGAGTTTCCGGGACTGCGCCTGCAAGTCCTCGAAACCCCCGGCCACACCATCGAGTCCATCTCCATCCTGGCCTTTGATCTCGAGAAGGACTCCACAAAACCGTGCGCCGTGCTCACGGGAGACACTCTGTTTATCGGAGACGTCGGCCGCCCGGACCTGCGGGCTTCGCTCGGGTGGACAGCCGACGACCTCGGCGCACGCCTCTACGACTCGCTGCACAAACAGCTCCTGCCGCTTCCCGACGAGACGCTTGTATATCCGGCCCATGGCGCCGGCTCGCTGTGCGGCAAGCAGCTTTCCTCCGATACATTCTCTTCGCTTGGAGACCAACGGCGTTTGAATTACGCTTTGCAGCCCATGTCGAAGGAGCAATTCATTCGTCTGGTAACGGCCGACCAGCCCGATGCTCCGGCGTATTTCACCTACGACGCGATCCTCAATACTCGCGAGCGCGCCACGCTGGACAAGAATCTTGAACAGGTTCTTCATCCCATCGAGCTTGACGAGGTCCTTCGCCTGGGGGACTCGGGTGCACAGATCCTCGATGTGCGGGATCCCGTCGAGTACGCCAAGGGTCACCTAGCGGGCAGCATCAACATCGGACTGGGCGGGCAATACGCAACTTGGGCGGGTACGGTGCTCCATCGCGAGAAGCCCATAGTCATCATCGCCGAGCCGGGACGCGAACAGGAAGCCGCCTTACGGCTGGGCCGAATCGGTTTCGATCACGTCAAAGGATTCCTGCGTAGCGGCATGGAAGCGCTTGCGGGACGACCGGACTTAGTCTGGCCGACTGAGCGTTTAAGTGCCCCGATGTTGGCAGAAGAACTGGTGAGCGCGGATCCGCCGCTATTGCTGGATGTCAGAAATCCGCGCGAGTGGGCGACCAGGCATATTGAGGGCAGCGTGAATATTCCGCTGAACCATTTGCAGGAGCGCATCGCCGAAATTCCCAGCGACCGCCGTATCGCCGTCCATTGCGCTGGTGGCTATCGCTCCTCGATCGCCGGCAGCATCCTGCATCAACACGGGATCACGCATTTGGTGGAGATGGCGGGAGGCCTTGCCGCATGGGACGCAGCGCAATTGCCGGTGGTCTCGCAAGACTAATCTAAAAATCAAGAATGGTGGGCGGCGCTGCAGGACTCGAACCTGCGACTTCCACCGTGTGAATTTTGAGAACGTAAACCTAGGCCAGTTTGCCTGCTTAGCTTTTCCGTTTCTTTTGTCACCGAAAAGCTGGGATTTTCGAGGAGTTTTGGTGACGAGTGGTGGCAAGTTTCACTTAGCGGGAGGCGAGAGCATAGAACTCACCGTTTCTGGACCGTGGCATCTGACAGTCCTCTTCCCCGCTTCGATCGGAAGTTCAAAAAAGGCTACACCTTCCAAATTTCTAGCCCATTGAATTTTATTTGAGTAATACAACATCACCTTCCACAAGCCTCCCCCGCTTACGCCTCCGAAACTTTGCGGCACTCCGGGTGAAGGAACTGATATTCGGAAATCCAAATAGTCAAATCCGTTTCTTTCGTGCGGAATCTCATCTCCTAAAAAAGTCCCCTGCATCTCAAGGTCAGCGTGGTTCTGAGTAAATTTTCCAAACTCCGAAGGTGCACCCATTAACATCCACATCTCAACGTGATTCGAATCGAACTTTGCTATGCCGTCGATTGTTGGGTGATAAAAACTCTTATGGGCGTTAATCTTGCCCACGAACTCATTGGGTATACGAAGAAGGACGATGTCGGGGCCCCACTCATTCCACCCCGTAGGTTTTTGCAAACGGAGCGGAACGATTGCATTCGTATCGATCAGAAATCTGTGGTCGATATTTTCTGTAACTGTAATTCCAAACTTCGCAGCGGATTTGAGAACTTCTTCCCAAACATGGGCTGCGGTCAAAATTGCGTGATCCTCTCCAAAGTTGACCAGCGTGCCCGAACCTGCGAGCCGAAGCATATCGCCCTGCGGAGAAGGGAATACTGCAAGCAGAGCAACCGCGAATGAACCGATATCCCGAACGATTTCGTGCTTTAGTTCGTCAGAGTCTTTGAAGTGCTTGGCAAGGTCGGGCAAGTTCATACTTTTCTCATTCAGTTGAGAGCTTACGTGGTGGGCGCTGCAGGATTCGAACCTGCGACTTCCACCGTGTGAAGGTGGCACTCTACCGCTGAGTTAAGCGCCCGATAATGGCAGGAAGGCATCCCGATTGTATCAAATGCTTTAGCCGGGCAAAACTGCTGAAAACAAGGCACTCTTGGGACTTCCGGCGTTTCCGGCTACAATTCAGAAGACCAGCAACTTTTGTCGTATCAGTGGGTTTTGAAACATGTGGCTACCATTGCGGTTAGGTCCGGGGTATCGAAAGCAGGCACATGGAAGGCCGGGGTTGGCATTTGGCCTACCGTACCTGGAAGCACGCCTGCAAAGCGAGTGCGAGCAGCAAAATCAGTCGCGGTGGTGCCAGGGATGACGCCTCGAGCTGGCAATCCGGGCTATGACACGTCGGCTGTCGCGGATACGAAACTGCCTGCAAGCAGCAATGCTTTGGAGGCGCTTTCCGATGCCGAGATCATGCTTCGCGTCGGCGCTGGAGATGATGCCGCCTTCGATTACCTGGTCGAGAAGTTTCGCCGTCCGATGGTCAGTTTTATGTATCGCATGGCGCACAACCAGGCGGTCGCCGAAGAGTTGGCGCAGGAAGTGTTTTTGCGCGTGTATCGCTCGCGTAGCTCTTATGCCGCCGACGCAAAGTTTACGACGTGGCTCTATCGCATAGCGACCAATTTGGCGGTGAATCACGCGCGCGATACCCGGCAGGAGCGTACCGCCGATACGGTCTGCTTGGATGAGCCGGATGAAGAGACCGGCACCACAGTTGACGTTGCTGATAAGGGTCTCACGGCCGAGCAAGCATTGTTGCGGCAAGAGCGTTTGGCAGCCATTCGCACGCATGTGATGGCACTGCCTGAGCGTCAGCGGATGGCGGTGCTGATGCACAAGTATCAGGATCTCGATTACAAGCAGATCGCCAAGGTGTTGAAGTTGAGCGAGTCGGCTACGAAGTCTTTGTTGTTCCGCGCGTATGAATCATTGCGCGAGAAGTTGCAGGCATTTATTTAGATTTGGCTATTTAGATTTGGAGTAGTTATGAATTGCAATCAAGCACGAGATAGGTTTCTGGACATTGCGCAGAGTAGCGCTATGGTCGGCGGAGAAGGAATCCCAGCGAATCTGGAAGTCTCTTCGCATCTGGCCGAATGCGCCGAATGCGCCAAACTATTACAGGCGCTGCAACAGGCTATGTCCGTAATGAACGAATGGAAGACGCCGGCGATCTCTCCTTATTTCAGTACGCGTTTGCAAGCGCGTTTGGCAGAAGCGAAGAGGGAAGAGGCGATGGCACCCTCTGGCATCCTTGGCTGGCTGCAAAAGCCGGCGTTCGGATTGCCGATCTGGCGGCCTATCGCAGCAGGTGTTTTGACTTTCGCACTGGCGGTGGCTGTGGGCTTGCAAAGAGCGCCCTCTGACCTGAGCACGAATACAAGTACTAACAAGGCGATTGGAACCAGCGCAGCCGTGAACGATCTGCAAAAGCTTGAGAAGAACCAGGACCTGTACTCGGATTTCGATCTATTGGACGACCTGAAAACGGACAACGCTAGCTCCGGGACGGGCAAGAATGGGTCTAAGGCTGAGTTGTAATTTCGTTGGGAAGCCAGCAAGAAATGATATTGTAGGTGGATTATTGTGTCCCGGTGTAAGCACATCACGCTCTGTAGCATCGCCACCGCCGCTCTCTTTATGAGCAGCGCGTGGGCGCAGCAGCAGCCTGGTGCGCCTCCTCCCAAGAAGAATGAGCCGGCTCACAGTCAGGATTTCCAGCAAAATCCACCAGCGCACAATAGATTTCAAATCGGCGTTTTTGGAAACCGGCGACGCGAGAACGGTGGACGTCCTGTTCCCCAGGCAGGCGAATGGCTGCGGAAATATCGCAACCTTCCGCCCCAGGAGCAGCAGAAATTACTGGATAGCGATCCGCAATTCCAGAAGCTGGCTCCAGATCGACAGGAACAATTACGCGATCGTCTGAAGGGCTTCAATAGCCTTCCGCCGGAGCAGCAACAGCGAATGCTGGACCGGATGGCCAAATTCGATAACCTCTCCGACGCACAAAAACAGCAGCTGGAAAAAGTGCATCAGCGGATGCATGAGATCCCTGAAGATCGTCGCGGAGTGGTGCGTCGTGAATTTCAGCTGTTGCAGCAAATGACGCCGGAGCAGCGGCAGCGCGTGATGACCTCTGACTCCTTTCACACCACGTTCTCCGATAACGAGCGAGAGATCATCAAGGGCATGGCAGATATTCAAGAGACATCCGCCGGTAATGAACACGACGGCCCTCCTCCCTTCGAAGAGTTCTGATACCATCCGACTACCATCCGACCTAAGTACGCCGTTTGCAGCTATCCGCCTTTTCAAAATAGAATCCAAAGTCTATGAACAAAGTGGTAGCGAACGCAGATGAGGTCATCCGCGACATTCGCGATGGCGCCACCGTTATGGTCGGCGGCTTCGGTTTGTGCGGCATTCCGGAAAACCTGATCGATGCTCTTGTCCGCAGCGGCGTAAAGAACCTCACTACAATCAGCAACAATGTCGGTGTCGATGACTTCGGTCTGGGCAAATGCCTGTATGCCGGACAGATCGTCAAGCACATAGGCAGCTACGTTGGTGAGAATCGCTTGCTGGAAGAGATGGTGCTCACCAACAAGCTCGACCTCACGCTCGTGCCGCAAGGGACATTCGCCGAACGACTTCGCGCCGGGGGCGCCGGCATTCCTGCTTTCTTTACTCCCACTGGATTCGGCACCATCGTAGCCGAGGGAAAAGAGGTGCGGGAATTTGATGGACGCCCTTACGTGATGGAGCGCGCTCTGAAAGCCGATTTCGCATTGATCAAGGCCTACAAGGGCGATAAGTGGGGAAACCTTATCTACCGCAAGACGGCGCGAAATTTCAATCCTATGATGGCAATGGCGGCGAAAGTCACCATTGTCGAAGTGGAAGAGTTGGTCGAAGTGGGGGAACTCGACCCTGACAAGATCATGACGCCCAGCGTTTACGTGCAGCGCATCTTCCAAGGGACGAATTACGAGAAGCGCATCGAGCGGCGCACTTTGAGAAAGGCATAACAGCATGTCCACGCAGCCGCTGTCCAAGACAGAGAAGATCGACAAACAAAAAGACACCGAGAAGCGCGACCGCATCGTCAAGCGCGTCGCCCGCGAACTTCGCGACGGTTTCTACGTCAACCTCGGCATCGGGATGCCTTGTCTAGTTGCCAATCACGTGCCCGCAGGCATGGACGTCATCCTTCAAAGTGAAAACGGGATGCTCGGCATTGGGCCGTATCCGGTTTCCGGACAAGAAGACGCCGACCTCATCAACGCTGGTAAAGAAACAATCTCGGAAATCCCTGGCACGGCCTACTTCGACAGCGCAGATTCATTCGCCATGATCCGCGGAGGACACATCGACCTCAGCGTTCTCGGAGCGATGGAAGTCGATGAGCACGGCAATCTCGCCAATTGGATGATTCCTGGAAAGATGGTCAAGGGCATGGGTGGCGCGATGGACTTGGTGGCCGGAGCACGACGAGTGATCGTCGCCATGGAACATACAACCCGTGATGGCAAGCCGAAGATCCTCAAAAACTGCACGCTCCCGCTGACGGGAGTGAAGGTCGTGGAAACTATCGTCACGGAAATGGGATGGATGAAGGTGACGCCGCAAGGTTTGCTATTGGAGGAGATTGCTCCCGGCCTGTCGGTTGAAGAAATACAGAAGGCGACTGAACCAAAGCTGATCATCAGCCCCAATTTGAAGGAAATGGTTTAGGGCCTATTTCAGAAGGTCAGCACGCGCTCGCATTCGCGACACCAACTCAATCAATCCGAGCAGCGTCGGCACGGCCACTCCGGGAGGAAGTTTTCGTTCTTCGCGTGCAGTAGACAAGCCTTGCAACGGCGCTGAAAAGTAATTGGAATCTTCTCCCAACTCACGAGCCACGCGTTGCAGCGCGCTCTTTGATGTCTTAGCGCTGCTGGATGTCCTGGGTAGTTCCGTAGGGTTGACACCTTCCAGCACCAGCAAAGTGGCCGCGGCGGAACGAAGAGAGCCACTGGACTCGGCGATGACGATTGCGAGCTGCGCTTCGTCCTGGCTGCGTTCCACGTAGGCCTCGCGGAGCCGCACAACCGAATTCATCAGCACTTGCTTTAATCGAATGACCTTGGATTCGTGCGGAAGTTGCAGATCGGAAAATGGATCTGAGCCGTGAAGCACTACGTGCTTGCGGACCACGTCTGCGAACTTCTTTGCGAAGGCTGAAGCCGCGGCCTCGACTTCGCCCACCAGCAGGAACATGGCTCGCAATGGGATCGCCGCTTGCGCTTTTCGCAGAGCCTCGCGCGCCTGGTCTGCACGATAGCCCTTAAAATTATTCAGCAGCACAATGACATTGACGTCAGAACCAGCGGGAGCCGAGCCATCCACAGCGCTTCCGAAGAGAACTATGGATTGCAAGTCTGGCCCGAATGCGATCCTGACGGCGCGGGTAAATTCGTTCAACGGGCGGGCGACGTTCTCAGGGAGTCGCAGCAGGGCTGCTTCTCCAGCGTTTGACGTGGCTCCCTGAGTTCCGGTCATGCGGTCTCCCTGAGACGAATCTTGATGAGTGCTCACACTTCGCCGAACATTACCTCGTTCATTACATTCGTGAACACACAGAATCTCAGGTTTTCAGGAGACGTCATTCACAAGATGCATTTGTTACGAAATCCGAAATTCGGGGAAGAACTTCGGAGCGAATCGTTGCAATAATCGCCGGGTGGGCTTCAATGGGGTTGAAGTCCACCCAGCGGCGAACATTTTTACAGCATCGTGCAAACCGACTTTTTCTGCAGATATAGATCCAGCGCGTCATGGCCCATCTCGCGGCCCCATCCCGACTGTTTGTATCCGCCGAACGGCATGGCGGCGTCGAAGATGTTGTAGCAGTTGATCCAGACAGTGCCCGCGCCCAGTAGTTCTGCCATGCGATGAGCTTTGCTGATGTCCTTCGTCCAAATTCCCGCGGCAAGACCGTAGATGTTGTCGTTTCCCTGCTTGACCACATCTTCCACGTCAGTGAACGGAGTCGCCGTGACAACCGGTCCGAAGATCTCTTCCTGGACAACTTTCATCTTCGGGTTCGTATTCACGAGCACTGTGGGCTCAACAAAGTAACCTTTGTCCCCGTGCTTCTTCCCGCCCGCAGCGGCCGTCGCACCTTCACTGAATCCCGATTCCAGGTAACCGCAAACTCGGTTGAGCTGTTCTTCTGAGACCAGCGGCCCCATCTGTGTAGACGGATCGAGTCCAGGCCCTACCTTGATCTTCTTTGCCTGGTCGGAGATTCCTTCTACCACGTTGTCGAAGATGCTCTTTTCGATATACAGGCGCGAACCCGCACAGCAGCACTGGCCTTGATTAAAGAAGATGGCGCTGGCTGCGCCCTGGATCGCGCCTTTCTGGTCGGCATCACTAAAGATGACGTTTGGCGACTTGCCTCCAAGTTCCAGCGATACTTTCTTCAGGTTGCCGGCAGCGGCGTGGAGGATCAGTTTGCCAACCTCCGTCGATCCCGTGAACGCGATCTTGTCCACATCGGGGTGCGCGGTCAACGCGGCTCCCGCAGTCTCGCCAAATCCGGGGACGATATTCACGACGCCTTCCGGGAATCCGGCTTCCACGACCAACTCGCCGAGGCGAAGAGCAGAGAGCGGCGTTTGTTCCGCGGGCTTCAACACCACGGTGCATCCTGTCGCTAGCGCCGGCGCCAGTTTCCAAGCAGCCATCAACAGCGGGAAGTTCCACGGAATGATCTGCCCCACAACTCCTATCGGTTCGCGGCGGGTGTAAACGAAGAATTTTGCGCCCGGCGCATACGGCACTGAGATCGGAATGGTATTGCCTTCGATCTTCGTCGCCCAACCTGCCATATATCGAAGAATATCGACTGCAAGGGGCACATCGGCTGCGCGCGCGACGGTCAGCGGCTTTCCGTTGTCCATTGCTTCCAGCGTGGCAAACTCTTCGGTGTTCTGCTCCAGCAGGTCGGCGAATTTCCAGATGAGGCGTCCCCGTTCGGAAGCAGTCATCTTGCGCCAAGGAGAATTTGGTTCGAATGCTTTGCGTGCCGCCGCTACTGCGCGGTCGATGTCCGCCTTGTCGCCTTCCGCGACATGGGCCAATACTTCTCCGGTTGCCGGATCATAAGTAGCGAAGGTCTTGCCGGATGCGGCATCACTCCACTTGTTGTTGATGAGTATCTTGCCTTTTTTTGTGACAAAGCTGGCAGCGCCGGGATGGATGTTCGCTGATACAGTTGCGACTCCCATATCTAGTCCTCCTTGTGGACGCGTTACGAAGATATTTTGACCAGACCCTGACCCAAACATGGTCCGGATAGAAATGTCTCAGGCTGGAGACTCACCTGCAAAAGCTGGATACGCCTAGTGGCGCATAGGCTCGGACCCGAGACGAAGAATGTTAGTCCCGTTCGGGTAGGAAGGCAAGGTGGACAAAAGGGCAGTGCTAATGCCCATCTCAGGTAGCTTGCAATGAATTGCGACGGACGATAAGGCGAGTCTAGCCGTGCAGCGGTCCGCGAAGAACCCTCACCGGCAGCATGAAAATGGCTTTGACCAGTTCGAGGACGCCATCCATTGCGATGCCCACCAGCCTAAAGGGCAGCAGCAACAACCACACGAATGGATAGAGAATCAGCGCCAGCAGCGCGATCGGCCAGCAAAGTACGAACAGGATGCACCAAAGCAGCAGTTTCAGCATTACGAATCTCCTGCGCAATGTTACGGGTGCGACACCGCTAAAGTTCCCGTTTCGATCGTCTTTTCTTTGTGAATAGCCAATTCGGAAATACGATGACTCGCTTGCGCCTTCTCCATGTCGGAAAGCAGTCCCGCCAACTTCGCGGCATCCAGGGACGCCTGCTGGTTTCCAGATTCTGCTGCGGCCTGCAGATATACGTATGAGGTCACCTGGTCCTTAGCCACGCCCGTTCCCGACCCATACATTGAGCCAATCATTCGCAACGCTGAACTTTCGCCATGTTCGGCGGCGCGCTGATACCAGTACAAGGCCTGTTGCAGATCCTTACCGGTGCCTTGCCCTACAAAATACATGCTTGCCACATTCAACTCAGCTCGCGAGTGTTTTTGCTCGGCAGCGCGCGTGAACCACAAAAAAGCATTCTTATAGTCCGAGACAAGGTAGTACCGGGCAGCCATGCTGAATTGTGCTTTGTTGTAGCCCTGCTCTGCTGATGCAACAATCCATTTTTTGCATTGCTCTTCGTCGCGTTCGATTCCTGTTCCTTCGTGATATGCCAATGCCAGGATATATTGCGCCGCAGCGTGGTTCTGGATCGCTGCCTTTCGGAAGAAGGGTATCGCCCTCTCCATATTGGAATGGTTCTCGGGAGTGCCTTCACCCTTTGCATAGATCAGGCCGAGGTTATATTGAGCATCGACGTTGTCTTGCGCTACTGCCTTATCGAACCAGGCGATTGCTTCTGCCGGCTTGCCATTCAGCGCATACTCGCTCCCTAATTCAGTCTCCGCGGCGGGGTATCCGTGACCGGCAGACAAGTTGATCCATTGCAAGTAGGCGGCGTGATCGCGTTGCACCAGAAGCCCATCACGATAAAGGATACCCAGCATCATCTCCGAGCGTGGATCATGAGCCTGGGCGCGTTGCATGATGATGGCCAGGTCCGCTCGAGTCATTTTGCTCAACGACTTTCGTATTGCGGCAAACGTGTCCGATGAAGGGCTGTTGGGGTCATGAGCCAGGGCAAACGGCGAAACAAGAGCGCAGAACAGGGCACAGGAAAGTGCCAAACGGGCGCGCATATTGAGTCCTTATTTTTTTGGAGTGTCGGGCTAGCGCAGGAGAATAGCGCGAACTCAGGCCAGCAACAAAGAAAAAAATCGCGTAACCCGCAAAGGCTCTGAGGGGAACCCCTTAGGCCGGGACCGGTTCCTTGCGGCCCAGTTCCTGCAACGATTCGGAGTAAGACGGTTTAGCCACGCCGCGCTCGGTGATGATCGCGGTCACGTATTTGTTCGGTGTGACATCAAATGCCGGATTTTCTACACGAATGCCGGTAGGCGCAACTTGCTTGCCCGCGAAATGCGTGACCTCGCTCGACGCCCGCTGTTCGATAACGATGTGGTCTCCATTGGGAGTCGCAAGGTCCACGGTTGACCACGGTGCGGCAACATAAAAGGGAATGCCGTGTTCTTTGGCGAGGATCGCGACTGTGTATGTCCCGATCTTATTTGCCACATCCCCGTTGGCTGCAATGCGATCCGCGCCAACGATGACAGCGTGAATTTTTCCCTGCTTCATCATCGCGCCGGCCATGTTGTCGGCAATCACAGTCGTCGGAATGCCATCCTGATTCAGTTCCCAAGCGGTCAGGCGCGAGCCCTGCAAAAACGGACGAGTCTCATCCGCATAGACATTGATCTTGCTGCCCTGAGCAACCGCGGAGCGGATTACGCCGAGCGCGGTGCCGTATCCGCAAGTGGCCAGTGCGCCTGCATTGCAATGCGTTAGTACGCCGCCTGTTTTAGGCAGAAGGACTGCGCCGTTGCGCCCCATGGCTTCGCAGGCTGCAATGTCTTCCAGGTACATCTGTTGTGCTTCCTTGATGAGCGCGCTTCTTATCGATGCCATGGGTTGCGACGAAATGGATTCGAATGTGTTTTTCATCCGTCGTATCGCCCAGAAGAGATTCACCGCCGTGGGACGAGTGGCAGCGAGGGTCTCGCAAATCTGATCGAACTGTGTCCGCAACTCAGAGACTGAGTTCGCGTTTGCATCCCGAGTGCCCAGCGCCACGCCCATCGCCGCCGCAACGCCAATTGCGGGAGCGCCACGCACGATCATGGTGTAGATAGCGTCGGCGACTTCCTGATAAGTGCCGCAGGTTACGTAAACTTCTTCGGTCGGCAACTTCGTCTGGTCGATAAACCGAACGCCCGCGTCTGTCCATTCAAGGGTCTTAACCATGATTAGTTATTGTTGCTCGCTGTTTACCACGTTCTTTACGTGTTCTTCCCGCACTTGCTGCGCCGTGAAAATAGATACAAATGGCGCTGGGCTGGCGGCCTTCACCACATTCGGACGACCACCCGCCTCTTCACGTTCCACCAGGCAAAGCGTTCCTACAACCTCAAATCCGAATTCCCGGGCGGCCTCAATGGCTTGAATGGTGGAGCTGCCGGTGGTGCACACGTCATCCACGATCACCACGCGCGCTCCTGTCTTTTGAAACCCTTCGATGCGACGTCCAGTCCCGTGCGCTTTCTCCTGCTTGCGGACGAGAAATCCGTGGATGAGAAATGGCTCCAGGTCAGTATCTTTCGTGCGCGCCGGAGCCCGCGTCTGCACCTTCTGCGCGCTCAACAAGGAGACCGCAGTCACGATCGGATCGGCTCCCATAGTCATTCCGCCGATCGCCTGAGGCTTCCATCCACGCTCATAGATAAGATCCATCACCACTTGCGAGACCAAGCGGGCGCCCTCGGCATGTAGCGTCGTTGTGCGGCAATCGATGTAGTAATCACTAGTGCCACCAGAAGAAAGCTTGAACTCGCCCAGTTTGAACGATTGTTCGGCGAGCAGATGAAGCAGTTTTGCCTTAGGAGTCGAATTAATAGAGGTTCCGGTCATAGCTCTTCAAAAATGTAACACAGCAGTGTTTCTGAAGCCGGGGCTCCCAGCACGCGATGCGTGTTGGGGTGGAAACTGGCTACTCCGCCAAGCGTTCCAAATGTTGAAACCCATTCGTCACATAGAACAAGACCGCAAACAGGGTTGCGTTGTAGCTGAAGTGGACGATCCAACTTGCAGCTAGGGAGTTGGTGCGCGCGCGGACGGTAGTCAGCACGAGTCCTACCCCGAAGATCACCAGCAGCGGCGCCCACGCGTGCGCCAGTTGGGATTGATGTATCAGCGAAAACAGCAGAGCTGTCAGGAGCGTTCCGCCGATGAGGCCGAGAGCCCTAGCCGCCAAAGGAAAAATAAGGCCGCGAAAAAGGACTTCCTCAACTAACGGCGCTACCAGCACGCCGAAAACCATCAGCAAGTATGCAAAGGCAGGTTCGCGAAAATATTTTTCGACGGGCAATGACTTCGGAATCGGCAGAAAGTGGCCGGCCAACTGCGCCAAAAAAGCCATGGCGACGCCCACAAATACGTAGTTCATCACGTCCGAAGCGGCAGGAAAATTCCATTTCACTGCCGACCAGAAATCCTGTTGCGCGCGCACAGTGATCAGCATCCGCGCGAAAGCGAACGTGATCAGGTACGCGACCAACTGAACTGGAATAAAGAAGAGCGGGTTTGTTGCCAGTTGCTCATTGCTGAATCTCTGCAATTCGGGGACGGCGTGTGATGCGGCAATCGCCAAGGCTCCCGTTGCAAGTAATGAAATGAACGCGACAAACAGAATTAAGAGTACATCGACAAAAGTCCACGCTGGCTCTCGCGGCGGCGGAGCTGGAAGCGGCAGCTCTTGCAAGGGACTTTCGGGGGTCATCTCGTTTGATTTAACCACATTGAAGAGAGCATCATCGTCCCGCGACCGCCGCAATCGCCTGTCCGGTATACGACTTCTTGCAGCGCGCGATCTGTTCTGGAGGACCTTGCGCGATGATGCGTCCGCCGTCTTCTCCGCCTTCAGGACCGAGATCGATGATCCAATCGGCATTTCGCACCACGTCCATATTGTGTTCGATGATGATGATGGTATTTCCTAGATCAGTAAGTCGATGCAGCACGTCGAGCAACTTTTTCACATCGTCGAAGTGGAGTCCGGTGGTTGGCTCAT
This sequence comes from Acidobacteriaceae bacterium, assembly GCA_025462925.1. Classification (GTDB taxonomy): domain Bacteria; phylum Acidobacteriota; class Terriglobia; order Terriglobales; family Acidobacteriaceae; genus JAICLA01. Next base: position 6,238 of record JAOAPL010000072.1, on the reverse strand, counting down.
CGAGCAGGTACAGGGTCTTTCCCGTTTGGCGTTTGGACAACTCCTTTGCCAGCTTTATTCGCTGGGCCTCTCCGCCGGAGAGCGTCACCGCTGATTGCCCAAGCTGCACATAGCCGAGTCCCACATCCACCATCGTCTGCAATTTCTGGCGGATCTGCGGGATGTCCTCAAGGATCGGCAGCGCATCTACGATCGGCGTCTCCAGCAGATCGGCGATGCTATAACCCTTGAACTTTACTGCGAGCGTCTCATGGTTGTAGCGCTTCCCGCCGCAGACCTCGCATTGCACGTACACATCCGGCAGAAAATTCATTTCAATCCGCCGCTGGCCCTCGCCAGTGCAGGCTTCGCAACGTCCGCCGGCGACGTTGAACGAGAACCGTCCAGGCTTGTAGCCACGTTCACGTGATTCCGGCAGCATTGCATAGATGTTGCGGATGTCAGTGAAGACGCCCGTGTACGTGGCGGGATTCGACCTCGGCGTGCGCCCAATCGGCGATTGATCGATGCGGATCACCTTGTCCAGATTTTCGATACCGACGATCGACTTGTGCGCCCCTGCATTCTGTCGCGAGCGGTAGAGCTGCTTGGCCAACGCGGGATAAAGAATGTCATTTACTAGGGTCGATTTGCCGCTTCCGGAAACGCCGGTCACAACCGTCATCACACCCAGCGGAAACGTCACATCAATGTTCTTGAGGTTGTGCTCCCGTGCGCCCAGGATGGCTATCGCTTTGCCCTTGCCATTATTGGCGCTGCCGTCGCCGTTCAGCTCTACCGCGCGCGGCGGCTTTGACGGTAATATCGAGAGCTCGCCGGAGATATATTTCCCCGTGATCGACCCGGCAGTCTCCATGATCTGCTTTGGAGTACCCGCCGCAACCACTTCACCTCCGTGGCGTCCCGCGCCAGGGCCCAGGTCGATAACATAATCAGCGCGGCGGATGGTCTCTTCATCGTGTTCTACGACGAGGACGGTGTTTCCCAGATCACGAAGCGATTCCAGCGCCTTCAACAACCGGTCGTTGTCGCGATGGTGCAAGCCGATTGACGGCTCATCCAGCACGTACAACACTCCGCGCAGACGCGATCCGATCTGTGTCGCCAGCCGGATACGCTGGCCTTCGCCGCCGGAGAGCGTGGCAGCAGACCTGTCCAGTGAAATGTAGCCCAGCCCAACCGCATCCAAGAACTGCAGCCGTTCGATGATCTCCTTCAGCACTCGTCCGGCAACCTGCTCTTGGCGATCACTTAGCTTCATTTTTCGCGCAGCCTCGAGCGAGCGCGCCACACTAAGCGAAGTGAAATCCGCGATTGAGATGGAATTTACTTTTACCGCGAGGCTCTCCGAACGCAGACGCCTGCCGTGACAAGCAGGACATTGCGTTCCTGACATATAGTTCAGCATCCACTCGTGATAGCTGTCGGAGTTCGATTCCTCCATGTTTTGCCGCAGGAATGCGACGATGCCGTGAAATCCGGTGCGCGGAGCTTCTTTCTCCGTAGGACCAAAGAGCAGCAGGTTCTGCGTTTTTGCCGGCAGTTGTTCAAAGGGAATACTCAAGTCGATCTTGTAGGCCTCGGCCACGATCGCCAGCATGCGTTGCAGATAAGTCGAGCCCGAGCCCGGTCCCAATGCGCCTTCCAGCAGCGGCTTTGACCAGTCCACGATGATCAGCGCTGGGTCGAAATCGTATTTGTAGCCCAGCCCGTTGCATTCGGTACATGCGCCATAAACGCTGTTGAATGAGAACGAGCGAGGCTCAAGCGCGGGCACGCTGATGCCGCAATCCGGACACGCCATCTTCGATGAATACAGATGCTCGCTACCGTTCACGATGGAGATCAGCACCAACCCATCGGCCAACTTCATCGCAGCTGCCACTGAATTCTCGAGTCGCTTCTCAATGCCCGGCTTTACAAGAAGCCTGTCCACCACAACTTCAATGGTGTGGTTCTTGCGCTTGTCCAGGCGGATGGAATCCATGTCTTCGTCCAGGCTGCGGATCTCGCCATCGATGCGCGCGCGAAATCCTGCCTGCGCTAGCTTTTCCAATTCCTTTTTGAATTCACCTTTACGTCCGCGCACGATGGGAGCGAGCACCATCACGCGGTCTTCCGGAGAAAGCTGCATCACCTGCTGCACAATCTGGTCGGCACTCTGGCGTGAGATCGGTTTTCCGCAGTTCGGACAATGCGGAACTCCGACCGACGAATAAAGTAAGCGCAAATAATCGTAAATCTCAGTAATCGTTCCTACAGTGGAGCGTGGGCTGCGGGACGTAGTCTTTTGTTCTATGGAAATGCTGGGACTAAGGCCATCGATGGAGTCCACTTCCGGACGTTCCATCTGGTCGAGGAACTGGCGCGCGTATGCAGAGAGCGTCTCTACATAGCGGCGTTGGCCTTCGGCGTAGATGGTGTCGAACGCCAGGGAAGATTTGCCGGAACCGCTTAACCCGGTCACAACGGTCAGCGTGTTACGTGGAATGTCCACGCTGATGTTCTTAAGGTTGTGCTGGCGGGCACCCCGGACTGAGATCTTGGTTATGGCCATTGGAACGAATTCAACAAGGGGATTGCTAGAGCGCACTCCCACTAAGGGCTTCGGAAGGGGAAAAGCGCAACTCTACTCCGTATCTTAGTTGTCAACAGTGCAGCGGGTCAAATGGCGGTAGAGTGAATCGCTCACTCCATAGCGAGTGACGAAAGTACATAGGCAGGCTGCCAAATGGATGTGGCAGGGAAGCACTGCGGACATCTTTGCGGTAGTGAACAGCAGCGGTACAACGAACAGCTACAAACCTTCATCTCAATTGGACGACTATATGCTCGCAGGTGCCACGGTTTTCATCACGATTGTTCTAGCGCTCTTCTTCGGTATCTTGTCTGGATGGGCCGCGCTCGCCGCTATTCTCTACGCCTTTGGAAGCCGGAAAGAACTTAAGGCGAATCCTTCCGCAGTAGCTCTGGGTTCAAGAGCCCACGCCAGCACTTCCTAAACTTATCTCGTTAACCTTATTGCGGCGGTCTCGGTGTCCGTGACGGACGTTGTAGCTGGTCCGGACTCGTTGGCGGCGTCTGTTGTTGCTGCTGCTGTTGTTGCTGCTGTTGCATGTTGCGCAGATCCTGCAACAACTGCTCGGGAGTCTTCACGCCCTGGCTGGCATCAGGTGACGAAGCGGGCTGTCCATTGGGCGCGGCGGCAGCGCCTGGACCGGGGGGCAGAGCTGTCGGGGGCTGTGCCGGAGCAGGCGCGAATCCTGCGTTCTCGTCACTATTCTCATTATCACTATCTTCCTGGGCAGTCTCTTCGGAGGCAGCGGGCGCAGGCCGGGCGGCACCATTTGCTGCTGTTGCCGCCGCAGCTTTAGGGGAAAGCAAAACCCGTTCGATACGGTCGGGATCCGTTGCCGAGCCCATCATGATGAAGTCGTAGCGGGAGCCCTGCAAAAGCGAAAGTAGGACATCGCGGACTGAAGCCGGACCAATCTTCGCGGCAACTCGTTCGCCACCCGTTCCGCCTGTGCTTTCAATGCGCAAGCCGGTGGCCGTGCGGATCCCACTTAGGACGTCTGAAAAATTTGAGTTCTCCGCCACTATCGTAAGCTGGCCGCCTTGATAGCTGATGCGGGGAGCCACTGCTGGCATCTGCCCCGGTCGCAACGGCGCAGGTGTGAACACAGGAACTTGCGGTAGCTGAACTGGTGCGGGGACAGTGGCTGAAGGCTTGTTCTTTTGGCTGCCAGCGACGGGGAGATGCTTGCGGCCAGCCGGCTGCTTTGGCAGTTCCTTCGCTTGCGCGGATACAACAAGATTGCTGCCTAGGACGGTCAGTATCAGGACTGCGAGTTTGCCACCGTAAGTCATAAATAGGGCAGTGTTGCTTTGATTTTAGCACCAGCGGGACACAGAATCATGAGGCTTTATAACGGTTCTGGCCCGCTCTTCACATTACATCTTTTGATGCAAGTTCAAGCATCTTAAATATCCAGAGCTGCGTATTATTGCAGGTATCATTCACTATCCAATGAATCTCAATTATCTGTTTCCCCAAAAGGCGAAAGCTAACTTGTTTCGGTTTGTGATAGGCACCGCGCTGATATTGCTGGCGCTGGTCTGGCAGGCAAAAGCTGAAACATGCTCTACCTCCACTGAGATGGATGCGGCCACAAAATCGTCCCTGCAAACAACAGCGATGCAGTGGTTCAATTACGTCGCCCAAGGAAACGCTCCAGCGCTGTTGTCGGCATCCATCCCGGACATCGCCTCTAATGCCAGCGGGATGAACAACCTGATTCAAGAGCACAAGGCCAGTCTGACCGGAGCGACTGCTTCGGCCCGCAATGTCTATCTTCTTGACGCCAACGGGGCCGCCGCGCTGGACAAAGCCGAGTTCTATTGCGGCGTATTCAATTCAAATAACAAGATCGGTTTCACGTTGCAGAACCTGCCGCCCGGAAAATACGGGCTGGTCATCCTCGACGTACAGAACTCCAAGACACCATATTTTTATTCTTTCCTCATGCGGCAAGAAGGTGCGGCATGGAAGTTGGCCGGGCTCTTTCCTCGTCCTAGGCAGATCGCCGGACACGACGCGCAATGGTATTGGCAACAAGCGCGCGATTTCAAAGCCAAGGGCCAACGGCACAACGCCTGGTATTACTATCTCGCTGCCCGAGAAGTCGCGGCCCCATTGCCCTTTATGTCCAACGGAGATTTAGACGGCTTCTATGACGAGATCCAGCAGGCCACGCCTCCGGATCTGCCGGAGCAGGCACCGCTTCCATTGGCTACAGCCAGCGGGAAGGTCTACCAAGTCACGAATCTCTTCGTTGTGCCTGACGATTCGACGAAGGCTGGCTTGGACCTGGTGGTGAAGTACAAGACGGACAACATTTCGGATACGGGCAAGGCATTTCTAGAAAACAAGGAAGTCATGAAGGCGCTATTGGCGAAGTACCCCGAATTCCGTGGCCCATTCGGAAACGTGGTGGCGCGCGCCGTTGCGCCATCGGGACAGGACTTCGGCTCGATGCTGCCCGTTAAGGATGTGCAGTAGCTACGCCGCCTCACCGAGCTCAGCTTTCCGCGCTTCCACTCGTGCAGATTTTTTCGGCTCGAAGCGACACTCTTCCGGCTTTTTATCGAAGCGCAGCCCTTGAAAGACAGGGGCCCGCATTTTCAATCCACCCTTCTGGCCTTCGTGAGTCCACTCGGTGAATCGAACCTCGGCAACCAGTACGGGCCGGACATAATGCAGTCCGCGTGTGCTATCCGGCTTCACGTAAAACGGGCTCTTCGAAATTTCTAGTTTTTTCAGCCGTTGCCATATCTCTTCTTGCGACTTCTGGGTGAACCCGCTGCCCACCTGTCCCACGGGGATCAGGCGATCCTTATCGTCATACAATCCCAGCACCAGCGATCCGAAGTATTCTCGACTGCCGCGCGGGTCAGTGTATCCGCCGATCACACACTCTTGCCGTTGCGTGATTTTTATCTTCAGCCAATCGCGGCTGCGCTTCTGCTCGTAACAGCTCTTGCGGCGCTTTCCCACAATCCCTTCCAGCCCCTTTTGCTTCGCTGCTTCATAGAGCGCAATGCCTTGTGCGACGAAGTCTTGTGAATAGCGGATCGTTTCATCTTCATTGAGAATTTTCTTTAGCAGTTCTTTCCGCTTTTCGAGATCCACGCGGAGCAGGGAATAGCCGTCGAGGTAAAGCAGATCGAAGACGTAATAGACAATACTCAACTGTCCGGCACTTCCATCCGGCGCCTTCCTTTTTCGGATCTTGCCGGCTTCGAACCCGGTTCGCTGTTGCATCAGGCTGAAGGACGGACGTCCTTCTTCATCCAGCGCGCAAATCTCGCCGTCAAGAATGACTTTGCTGCCGCGGATTCGAGTCGGTAATTCAGCAAGCTCGGGAAAATCAGAGGTCATCTCATTCTGATTGCGCGAAACCAGTCGCAGATCACCGTCCTCTATGAATGCGATGGAGCGATAGCCATCGAACTTCACCTCGAAAAGCCATTCGTCTCCGTCGAACGGTTTATCGACAAGAGTGGCAAGCATCGGCTGGATGCGGCGCGGCATAGGCTGCTTGATCGCGCCCTTGGTCTCTTTAACCGCAGAGGACGCAGAGTTCGCAGAGGTTTTTTTGTTTTTCGATTTCATTGAAGCGACTGAATCAGACGATGCCCCGCGCTTTGCTGCTCGGCGAGCCTTTACCGTTTTTCC
>JAOAPL010000046.1 GCA_025462925.1 Acidobacteriaceae bacterium | reverse complement strand
TGAGATTGGACGACAGCGATGTCCTGCTCGGTTTGCAGGCTGTTGCCGTAAAAGTATCGGACTGATGCCTGGTTGTGTTCGTTAATGGTTTGATCAAATTTCAAGATTCCGTTGTCCATGCGATTGGTGTTAGGAAAACCAACCGTAAGGGTGTTCGTGCCGCTTGTGTTCACGGGAAACAATCCGGGAAAAGGTCCGTTGCCGGTAAACGTGCCGGTTCCTAGAAGATTCTGGCTGAGCGGATTGAGTGGAATTCCGCGAGCATTAAGGGCGGCGATTGCATCCGGGATGCTGACGGCGGGATCGGGACCTCCTGCCGCGGTAACGGTGGAAGGCGTTTCGATAGGGTTGGAGTTACTGACCAGAGCGCGAATGCCTTCATACGCGCCGAAGAAGAAAGTCTTGTTCTTGATGACAGGCCCTCCAATACTGCCGCCAAACTGGTGTTGTCGCACCGCACGCTGCGGATCGGGTTCGGTGTTGAACCAGTTGCGCGCGTCCAGTGCATTGTTTCGCTCAAACAAATATGCGGTGCCGTGAAAATCGTTGGTGCCGGATTTGATACCCAGATTAACCACGGATCCCGGCTTCCATCCGTATTCCGCAGTCGGGTTCTCCTCGATATTGAATTCCTGAATCGCATCAATGGGAAGAAGGGTCCCCGGTGTTCCCTGTACGCCTTCCGCATTGATCACAGTAGTGGCGTAGTAGGGGTCGTTATTGTCGGTACCGTCAACGATAAAGTTGTTGTCCTCCGGCCTGTTCCCGTTGGAACTGATGGAAAGAAATCCGCCGCCTGGAGTCCGCTGTACGCCAGGACGTAACACCACAAGATTCTGGAAGTCGCGTCCATTAAGCGGCAGTTCATTGATTGCCTTGTTTGAGAAAGTGCCGCCGAGCGTATCTTGCGTGGTGTCGACCAGGGGCGCTTCGCCGGTTATCGTCACTGATTCAGAAACCGCGCCCGGCTGGAGCCGGACATCGATGCGGGCGTCTTTTGCCACTTCAAGTCGAACACCAGCTCGCTCCACCTTCTTGAAGTTGGGAGCCTCAACCGACACGTTATAAAGTCCCGGCGGAAGCGAGGGCGCCACGTAGTCGCCACTTGCGCTTGTGGTGAGCGTGCGCGTGAGTCCAGTGCCGGTATTTGTGATCACCACTCTTGCCGAAGGGACAACTGCGCCGGTTTGATCGGTTACATTGCCAAGGATTCGGCCTTCATATGTCTGGGCGAGCGCGAGGGAGCTTAACGAGAGTGCGAGAAGAACCAATAGACCGGATCGTTTCATGGGGGATCTCCGGGGGAACAATCAAAGAGCTAAGTTGCTAAAAAAATTGGAGCATGAATCGAGAGCTGAAGGTTGGCGAATCGAGAGCTGGCGTGAATTGGCGCGAGCCGGAGAGGGTGGATGCTGGATTGGACAGGCAAACAAAAAAGGCTGGATCCGAGGATCCAGCCTTGAGTGGTGCAAATGCAATGTCTATTTAGAACGTAAACTTTACCGCCAGTTGGATAATGCGTGGCTGCGGGTTTCCAGGGCTTCCGGTACCCGTGACCTGACCAAATTGGCTGCTAAGGATGTTTGTTTGTGGATTGTCAAATTCAGCATGGTTGAAGACGTTGAATATGTCGGCCTTAAATTCCACATTCAATCTTTCATAGACCTGCGTGTTCTTTGCAATCGTCATATCCGCGTTGATACGGCCCGGACCGCGGAAGAAATTTCGCGGAAGTGTGCCGTAGGTAGCCAGAGCGGGATTGGCTTGGACCGCTCCTGTACTCGGATAGCATTTGTTGAACACGGTTGGGTTGAAAAAGAATGCACCTGTTCCAGCCCGCACTTGGTCACCCGGACAAATTGGCAGGCTAAACGTCTGCGTCGTGTGAGGATCGAACTGCGCTGTAGCGCCGACTAGATTGGCATATATCAACTCGCGATCACCAGCTCCTGACGGTCCTGAATTTCCGCTGGAAGCGGGTAGCCCTCCTAAGACATCCAGCGCGAAGCCAGTTCGCCAGCTCACGATCGGATAAATGCTCCATCCTTTTGTAAGACGGTTGCTCCACTTGCGATCCAGGGGTAGATCCCATCCGCCGCTGAAGGTGATGCGATGCGCGATGTCAAAGTCTGACGAAGCACGATTGCGGTTGGGTTGATAATACGGCACCTTGCTGGTTCGGTTGCGGTATCCAGATGCCGTATCAATGTTGTGTGCCCACGTGTAGGCCAAGGTAAAGTAAGTATTTCCCAGCCATGCGGTGTCGGAGTTTTGTTTGGTCAAGCTCGTCTGCATACTGTCGTAGTACGCGCTCGACACATTGCGAAAGGTGTCCAGACGGGCAAAGCTTGCCCCCGGGACGGTGTTAAAGGTGCGAGTGCCGGTACCCAAAACGAATGGGTTGCTATCCACCAACGATGTCAACTTCTTTGACCTGCTGCCGACATAGCTGGTCTCGAAAGTTACACTCGATGGGAGCTGCTGCTGGACGCTCAGGTTGTACTGGTAGGTGTAAGGAGTGCGAAGGTTCGGGTCAACGAAGTAGACGCCACCGCCGCCGAACGGCGTGAAGCCAGCGGCTGCGAAGTTAATATTGCTGGCGGGAGGTTTCGACGGGAACGAGTTCGGAGTGCCGGAGTTGTTAGTCGTCCAAGGAGTGTTGAAATACCCCGGAGAAGCAGCGGGATTGGCAATCGGGTCGAAGAAGATATCGCCAAAGCCAAAGAAAGGAGCCTGACCATTGAATTGAAGGTTATCTTCGCCTTTCAGTACATCGTAGAAGACCCCGAAACCCCCGCGAATACTGGTTTTTCCCTTGCTAAAGGGGTCCCACGCAAATCCAACGCGTGGCGCCCAGTCGTTCTTGTCCGGGAAGTTGGCACCAGTGGGAGCGCCAGCATCGCCGGGGAACAGGACCCCAACCGGGGCTTTGGTAAAGACGGTGGATTGCTTACCTTTGGCTAGGCTAAAAGAGCGACCTTGGGTATCGAGTTTAGGTGAGCTGTATTCGTACCGAATACCAAGCGTGAGCGTCAGGTTATGACGCACGTGCCATTCATCTTGCGCGAACCCGTAATAGGACTTGCTGCGGATATTCGACGGGGCATTGCCGAATTGGAAATATTCGTCCGGTAAGCCCATGAGAAAGTCTGCAAAATCGTTTTGGGAGAAACTACCACCGCCGGTGCCGTAGAAGTCAAATTCGCCGTCGCCGTAGAAATCATAGACAGTGTTGTTCTGGTACGGAGAGAAGTTGAAGCCGAATTTCCAGTTGTGCTTGCCTTTTGTCCACGACACAGTATCTGAATAAATAAAGGTATTGTTGACAATGTCCTGCGGTCCATTGGGGCTAAACCCGAGGGACAATCCACTGCCAAACCCAAGTCGCGGCGGGCCATTCGGCAAGTCCGGAGTGACGGCGACGCCTAGAGCAGAAGGATTGGGCAGTGTCGCGCCGGGAGTAAATGAAATTCCATGCGCGCGCTGAGCCGTGAAGCGGGCCTCATTCAACACGTTAGACGTGAAAATCTTTGTGTACGCTATGCTGCTGAAGAGGTTGGTGCTTTCGTTGGAAATCGGATATTTGTTAGAGCTGCTGAATACTGAGCCCGTGTTTCCATTACTGCGATAGTTTGCGACCACCGATCTTGGAGTACGACCCAGGGTAATTCCAAGTTTGTCTCGATCAGTGAAGTTGAAGTCAAACTTCGTAGTCAACTCGGTGTTGTTGTCTTTGCCTGGACCTTGTTCGTTCAAGATGCCTGTGGTTGAGGTTGGGATCAGACCAGCGGTAATGTACTTTTTTGCCACCGCGTCGATCTTATTGGGATCGATGATGCCCTGTGCCGCTAACGCAGCATTGGGTTGATAGAACGGATTCGCCTGGAGGAACGCAACGACGTTCTGATCTGGAGCACCACTGCTTGATTTTGAGAAATCCCCAGTCAACTCACGCGGCGTGAATGTCGGTTGTGGAGTATTTGAAACCTGCTGTACAAGTCGTTGCACCTGATACGCCACGAAAAAGAAGGCCTTATTCTTAATGACCGGCCCGCCTAAGGTGCCGCCGAACTGATTGCGCTTCAAGATGTCGCGCTGAAATCCCTGTTGCTTGTTGAAATAAGAATTGGCATTCAAGTCTTCGTTGCGAACGAACTCAAAAGCGCTGCCATGTAGGCCATTGCTGCCTGACTTTGTTACAACGCTAATGATCCCGCCGCCGTTGCGGCCATATTCGGCGGTGTAGTTGCTGGTGAGGATCTTGAATTCCGCGATTGCATCCGGATTGGGGTTGTACACGGGAGAATTGTTCAACAAATTGTTATTCATACCGCCGTCTAGCAGGTATGTAACGGAGTCTCCACGGCCACCGGCAATACTGAAACCTGACCCACCGCTGCTATTACCAGGGTTATTTGATTCGGTAACTCCCGGCTGCAAGAGCGCGAGCTGAAATACGTTGCGTCCGTTCAAAGGTAGATTCACCAAGGGACGGCTGGTGACAGATTGGCCGAGGGTGGCGTTGATGGTCTCCACGCCGGCGGCTTGCGCCTGGACTTCCACTGTTTCCGTGCTGGCACCTACTGCAAGCTTCATATCCATGCGTAGGTTTTGGTTAATAAATAATTGCTGCACGGGTGAGACGGCTTTCGTGAAACCGTTTTTTTGTACTGCTACCGTGTAATTACCGATCGGCAATGCGTTCACCAAGAAGGTGCCATCAGCAGTCGTGGTCGCTTCGCGAGTGACGGACGTGGCAGTGTTGGTCACAGTTACTTTCGCGCCGGCTACAACCGCGCCTTGTGGATCAGTTACCGTGCCGACTACTTTACCGGTCGCATCTTGGGCGGCCAGAGGTAGCGTAAGAGAGAAAAGAATGCCCAGCGTGGCGATAACCGCTAGAGCTAACCGGTACCCTCTAAACTTAATGATCATTTGAGTTTCCCTTCTTGGATTGAAAAACGGAGGAGCCGAAAACCCTAGCAACAAAAGACATTTCCGAATGCCTGTTATTAGGCAATTCAGCTGCCCATCAATAACGAATCCAAGTTGCTGAATTTAAAGATGTATTTCAAATCGAGGTACTTAGATTGGGATATTATTCATCGCGAACTATGGAAATCCATAGAAAAACAATGACATTAAGTCGTGGCCTGATGACATAAAAGGTGGGCTAATGACAGGAAGCTAAGACTAAAGAATGCGAGGGAGAGCGGAAGATTACTGTATGTCGAGTTTGAATACTTGACTGCCGACTAGCACGGTGGCGCCCGTTGGCACCGGCGCTTTGCCGCGAACTTTTATAAATGTTCCGTTGCGGCTGCCCAAATCTTCGACGAAGAAGTCTTCTCCACGATGATAGATCTTGCAGTGAGCGCGGCTCATGAACGGATCTTCTGGGAAGACAAAGGTGCCGCGGCTACGACCAAAACTGATTTCCTCTTCATTCAGCGGCAGACGCGCAGGTGTGTCGAGGAAATCTGCGCCGACAAAAATCAATTCCGCAACCGGCTCATCCATCGTCGCCGATAGATCGATGATCGTAGTGCCGCGTGCTGCGGCATGGGCAACTGCCTCCACTTTTTCGCGGAAGCGGAACATCTGTTCACCCATGCGGATGATGTCGCCATCGCGCATGGTGTAGGTTGCGATCAGTCCGATGAACACGCTGCTTACTCCGCTGATGTCCTCGATAAAGAGCTGATCTTTTTCGACGGAGAACCGCGCATGGAGCGGAGCCATCTTGTCGTCTTCAGGAAATTGAACATCCCCACGAAGCCGTCCTACTTCCAACTGGTCATTCTTCAGCTTGTATTGGTCGCCAACGCTGCCGTCTTTAAGTACGCGGAGAAGCTTGAATCGAGGCACTGCCATGGCCTTGGAACTGGACATGACCACGGTATGCGCAGCAGCGCGACGCGGCTGTAGTCGATCCGTCCATTGGACTTCATAAAGTTCGCGGTTCTCGCCCTTACCCTTCAGCGCAAAACGCCCAAGCGGATGCAACTTGAATTCGCCGCTGGAAGCAACTTGTTCATAGAGCGCGTCAGAGATGACGATCTGCTCCGGCGATCCCACGCTTTCAACGCGCGAAGCCACATTCACTACATCGCCGAAAACGTCGTGCTCACGCACAATGCCGGGGCCGTAATTCAGTCCAATGCGGATGGCCACGCGATCCTGTTCAGGCTTCGTGAGACTGTCCTCATAGATTGCCTGCTGCATTTTTATTGCGCTTTTGACGGACAAAGTACAGTCGTCATAGCTGGCCATGACGGCGTCGCCGATCTCTTTGATGACCTTGCCGCCGTGTTCGCGCACGATATCGCCGATGGCGTTATTGCACGTGGAGACCATCAACAATCCCGCTGCATCTCCGTAGCGTTCGAAATAGGAAGTTGACCCCTTGATGTCAGTGAACAGGATGGTGATATTGCGCCGGAATTTCTCCAGCTCGGCCGCGGCCGCAGCCTGATTGCCCACGGATCCAAGCAACTGGCTGACAGTAGTTTTCTTTTTATCCATGAATAAAGCCCAAAGCTGTCGATTGGAGCGACAGGTCTGATTGCCCGCAACCTTGAAGTGTGATCAAGCGCAATAAAGAATGACGCCGCAGTTTATCGTATCTGTCCCCCATGTGCCAATGTGAGTTTTCATGTACTTGACTCAAGGACTTAGTGCTTCGCAGTAGTCGCCGTCCTTTTACGCCTTAAGGGTCTGCAAGGCCAAGAAAAACATTGACTGTCGCGGTACTTGATATAGACTTCCGACGGCTTACCTCCCCTGATTTTTTATTGCTTCAAGCGCTGCACGCATAAGTGTGCCTCGTGGGCCCCCCTGATTTTCCTTTTGCCAGATTCAGTTCAATAAGTCGAGGGTTTGACTATGTCAAGTAAGTCCACCGATTCCATTCGTTCGCTCATTTCCAAAAGCTTGTTAGCGCTGACACTGGTCTCATCCAGTGTTCTCCTGATGGCCCAAGTCAGTAAGCCCTCCAAGTCATCGCCGGTACCCAGCGTCGCCGGAAATGCCGCGGAAACGGCCAAGATGTCGGCGACCTTCAGCCGGCTGCCGTTGGCATTTGAAGCGAATGGTGGACAACTCGATCCTCGCGTGAAATTCGTCTCCCGCGGCGCCGGTTATAACCTCTTCCTTACCGGGAACGAGGCCGTGCTTTCACTGGCCGCTGACAAGAATGGAAAAAATGGGGATGTAGTCCGGCTCAGGATAGCGGGAGCACACTCGAACATAGCCGCGAGCGGACTCGAGATACTGCCCGGCAAGACGAATTACTTCATTGGAAATGATCCTGCCAAGTGGCGCACGAATATTAACAATTATTCGAAAATCCGCTACGCCGGTATTTATCCCGGGATCGATCTTCTTTATTACGGCAATCAGCAACAGTTGGAGCATGACTTCGTAGTTGCGCCGGGCGCCGATCCGAACAAGATCGCGTTAAGAGTAAGTGGAGCGCAGAAGCTTCGCGTGGATACATCAGGGGATCTCGTTCTTGAAACAAAGAATGGCGAACTGCGATTCAAGAAGCCGCTGATTTATCAGGAAAAGAATGGCGCACGCGTGGAGATCGCGGGCGGATATCAGTTGGACAGAAATCGCGTGAGTTTCCGCGTCGGCGAATATGACCGCAGCAAAGAACTGGTCATCGATCCGGTATTGAATTACTCCACGTACTTGAGCGCAGCATCTCTGGTCACCGCAAAGGCAATTGCCGTCGACAGCAGCGGCAATGCGTACATCACGGGCACGGTCGTTACCGCAGGACCGTTTGCGCCGAAAGCTGCCACGGCATGTGCAATCTGCGGAGGACTTACAAACGGGGACATCTTTGTCGCCAAGCTGAATACTTCCGGCACCACGCTGAACTTCCTTACGTTTATCGGTGGCACCGCATCGGATACGGCGAATGCGATTGCGCTGGACGCTGCTAATCCGCCGAACATTTACATTACGGGCCAGACCAGTTCTACGAATTTTCCTACCACCACCAACGCATTCAGTCGGTATTTGCCGATTCACTCGATCACACTGACTGGTGGCGGCACAGGTTATGGTGGCGCGTTAACTGTGTCTATCACCGGCGGTGGCGGCACTGGTGCAACGGCGACAGCAATCAGGTCAAACGCCGCTGTGCAATCTGTCACTTTGACCAACGGTGGCACTGGCTACACCTCTGCTCCCACGGTCTCCATCACTGGCGCTACTGGAGGTAGCAACGCAACCACAACAGTTGCCCTCGTCACCGCAGGTTCAATAGATGCTTTTGCTTTGAAACTGCATTCGGATGGCTCGTTATTGGACTATTCGACTTACCTGACAGGGTCAGGCACAGATGTTGGCAATGGTATCGGCGTGGACAGCAGCGGAGATTTCTATGTCACCGGGTCCACCTCTTCGACTGATTTTGGTCCTCCATTTACAAAAGGCTTGCAACCAGCTAATGCTGGATCGGATGACATATTCCTGGTGAAACTGCACGCCGGCGGCACGGGAATTGCGGACATGACTTACGGCACCTACTTCGGCGCTGACGGAAGTGATGTCGCCAACGCCATTGCAGTTGCAGCCGTAAACGATGTTTATCTCACCGGGAAGACAGTTTTCAACGCCACAAACTTCCCAACAACAGCAGGAGTTCAGCAGGGCGCGAAGGGAAGTACCCAGGACGCCTTTGTTGCTCGCCTCGATACTAGATTGGGTGCTATCACCGCTACTAAGTGCGCGGGCGGCGGTACGACTGTCACTATCACAGTACCGAACACCTTTGCCGTCAATGACGTGGTCACCATTACCGGAGTCGGCCCCAACGTCATCAATTTCGATGGCACTTGGACGGTTGCAACAGCATCCGCGACAAACTTCACTTATTCGGACGCAGTAGGCTGCTCCGGTTCAGCCAAGAACAACTCGGGTGCGGTCAGTCCGGCAAGCGCGGTCTTTCTGGCGAATGCCAAGTACTCCACCTTCATGGGTGGCGACAACGACGATGAGGGTAAGGCCATTGCCGTGGACGCTCTCGGAAATGCTTACGTAACCGGCAGCACGAAATCTGCAACAGGGTTCCCCAACGCTGCAAATGCTATACAGCCCACGGGGCTCGCCGGAACCACGGATGCTTTCATCGCGAAAGTCGCAGCCGGAGGCACATCGTTTACGTATTCCGGATATCTCGGCGGGGTAGGGTCCACGACCGGAAACGCGATTTTCGTAAACCCAGCCTGCAATGGTGTCAACGCTTGCGAAGCCTATGTCGCCGGGCAAACAACTACCCAGACCACCGCTGGACTATTTGATATCAACGCATTGCAATCCACTAACACCAGCCCTCAAGACGGTTTCGTTGCTCGAGTAAACGGTGCTGGTAACGCCTTGGTTTACAGCACCTACTTGGGCGGAGCGGGAGCGGACGCGATCAGCGGAATGGCGGGACGCTTTCCGGCCTCGGCTGAGCCGGAAGCCTATGTCGTGGGAACAACGGATGGAAGCGTTGTAGTCACTTCCAGTGCTTTCCAGACGACGCCGGTTACTGCGACCGGATCATTCGTAGCCAAGCTACAAGCCAATTCGAACACGCAACCGGGATTTACGATCAACGGCACGCAACTCACCCCGGTGCCGCCATTGCCGGTTGGAACAGACGGCACATTTTCCACTCCCATTACTTACAAATGGACAGTTACCAATACCAACGCGGCTTCCGCGGCAACCGTTGATCTGCCGATCCCCAATGACGGCGGCGGCAATGATCTACTCACAATCGCTGCAGCACCGACGTTCACCGGTACTGTCTCGGGAACGTGTTCGACGCCACGCGTGGGTAGCCCCACTGGTGGCCCTGGCGGCGTAACCTGTTCGCTGGGCAATCTCAGCGCCGGTGGTTCAACAGTAGTCGCAGTTTCGGCTGCCCTCACAAATTCTGCGGGATGCACCACAGCTTCATGCCCTGGCGCAATCAATCCGATTGCTTTGCAAGGAACAGTTGCTTCGGCAGAGAAGCCAAGTGCGAGCAATCCCGCGAGCGGCACGCTCAATCTGCCCAACGCCCGCATCGTCAATTTGACGGTATCGGGAACGGCAATCGCAAATGTAACCGTGCCGGCTGGCAACATATATAACCAAGGTTCGGACACCTCTCTCACCTATGACATTAGTGTGAACAACGTTAGTTTGCAGAATAACGATGCAGCTAATGTCTCGGTTTCCTCAATCTATCCGGCAAATTTCGTGGTCGACAGCGTCACCACTCCTGGTTGCGTGACTTCGGGTGGCGCAGTGACATGTTCCATTGCGAGCATCGCCAATGCCACCACTGCGCACGTCATTTACATCGGGCACTTTACGCAAGCCGCTAGTAATATTCTGTCGAATCTCGTCACCGCTACTGGAACCTTGGGCGACACCACGCAGGTTTTCAGGGGGACCGTCAACAATACGAGCGTAGCCGTTAATGTGGACTATCGCGCTCCGGGTGCTGATCTCGACGTAACAAATAACGGAGGCTTCAGCGCTGCCCCTGATCCGGTACGCGCGGGGCAGCCTCTTACCTTTACCGTCAACTACACCAACAATGGTCCTCTAGACGCAACGAACGTAACCATTACGCAGAGCTTCACCAATCCTTCGACAGCGAAGTTTACTGCCACCACTATGCCCTCGTTCTGCAATCAGGCATCGCCGGGCGCAAATGTCGTTTGTGCCATTCCTAATGCTGCAATGATTGCCACGGTGGGTGGTACGGGCGCCGCGGCGACAGCCGCAGTAGCGTCGGGCAATGTGACCTCGATTAGCGTAGTCAGCCAGGGTTCCGGCTATACGGCTGCACCCGCCGTTTCTTTGGTGGGCGGAGGTGGCACGGGAGCTACGGCAACCGCACATCTGACGGCGAACCAAGTGACCTCGATTACTGTCAACAACCAGGGCACCGGGTATACAAGTCCGCCAGCAGTTGTGATTGCTAGTGGAGCCGGCGGTGCGTCAGCAACGGCGGTGACGGATGGCGATGCGATCACCGCGATAAACGTCATTACTCCCGGTGCAGGCTATACAACGCCCACGATCACACTACTCGGCGGCAACGGCACGGCACAAGCCTCTGCAGTTGTCGATGCGAACGGCTCCATTACGAGCATTTCCGTGGACACAGCAGGCTTCGGATATGTCACAGCCCCAACGGTAATAATCTCCGGACCGCAAAGTTTCACGGTCAGCGGATCCGCTCCGCTTGATGCCGGCCAGGCATTCGTGAATCTTGGAAGTACCGTCGCGATTACAACAACCGGCGGAACTACGGATACCCCGTCCCTCAATAGTTCTGCAACGCTTTCACCGGGGCCGGTGGTTCGCCACGAGGCGCAACTGGCGGTAAACGGATTCACTGCGCCTGCGACAGTTTCCAACAGTTCGCCTGGTTTCAATTACAGCTTTGATGTCTCGAACACTGCTGGCTTGGATCCTGCAGACAGTGTCCATGTCATCCTTTCACTGCCGCAGAACACGAATGCCGTATCCAGCACGCCGGGCGGCGCATGTGGCGGCACACTGACCGCGCCAGATTGCAATATCGGAACGGTCGCCGCGGGTGCCACCGTGGGTGTGACAATTTCAGTCACGCCACCTTCTCTTATTGCAGGTGCGAAACAAGGTTCAAACTTCCTTGGATCGATCACCAGCGTGGCTTCTGCTGACGCAGTGAATGTTTGCGGTGGCTGCGTTACCACCGCCGGGCCGGTCACAACCAACGTTCAAAGAAAGACAACGCTGACGCTCTCTTCGTTTGTTGAAACAAGTCCAGCAGTGGGGACGGGAGCCACCGCGACATCCACAGTTGCGGTTGGCGCGGTGACTGCAGTCAATGTCACGGCACCGGGAGCTGGTTACACCGCAGCGCCTAGCATCGCGTTCGTCGGTGGTGGAGGCACAGGAGCAACCGCAACAGCCACGGTAGCAGGTGGCGCAGTCACTGCCATCAACGTCACCTCACCCGGCACGGGATACACAACACCGCCTACCGTGATCATCGCGGCTGCGGTAGCTTCGACCGGATCGATCACTTATCAAGCAACAGTCAACAACGCCGGCGTGGATCCGGCGACTAGTGTTGTGTTGGGTCTGAATCTACCTACGGGTTATGCATTGGTGGGTTCCGTTACACAGGTCTCAGGAAATGTCACCCTCACTTGCACCGGTACCGCCCCGCTTAACTGCACCATTCCGAGCGTTGCCAATGGCGGAAGTCAGCAAGTGAACGTGACCGTCACGCCTCCTGCAGTTAGCACCCCGACCATTGCGACCGCGATCCTGAATGCATCTGCGCAGCTGGATCTCAGCTTGTCCACAAGTGATTTTGACAGTGCCGGCACAACGACTCTCACTTCGGGCACGGTTAGTACTATTGACGAGCGCCGCGCTGATCTGCACATGGTCTCAGCCAATGCAACTCCAGCGGTCAGTTCTGACGGCGACATCACGCATACGATAACCGTATCGAGTAGCGGCTCTACCGCGACAAACGTCGCTGTCCTGCTTACTTTCGATCATAACTACAGGTTCCAATCCAGCAATTCGGCCAGCGGACTCGGGGCCCCGGTCTGCAATGTCACCTTTACCGCGACAACACGGACTTGCACGCTACCGGCTCTACCTTCGGGAACCACCTACATTTTCAATGTGATCGTGAAGCCGGAATCTGGAATCGTCCTGACAAACAGTCCGGCGACCAACAAGACGAATGTGAATTTGCTTTCGGCGACCATCAGCGCCGCTGTCATCGAGCCCACTCCGGACACTACAAATCCTGATACGACGGCAAGTCCTGCCGTAACCGAAGTGCGGCGGCAAGCCAATCTGGTTGCTTCGGGAGGCACGAACGGATTGACGCAATCGGCGGCAACCGTTACTAGCGGCGTACCGGTGACCTATACGCTTACTGTCGGCAATGACAACACCGGCGGTCTTGGTCCAGACGCGGATGTGGGCGCAACGGTCACGTTTACTTTTTCCGCAAACGCGCAAAACTTCACCAATTTCGATGGAAGTCAATCAGGTGCCATCGGTACAGGACTGGGAACGTGTACACCTAATGCTGCTGCCGGAACTGTGTCCTGCGTTGTCGCGAGCGTGGCCAACCCGTTACAGAGTGGCGCCCAGCGAACAGGAAAGATCACATTTACGCCCCCGCTTTTGACGGGCGGCGCCCTCAGCGCGCAATACACTGGTTCCGCAGTCATACAGTCTCCCACGGCCTATGACAATGGCACGAACGGCGGGACTGGTCCTGATAATACGTCGAGTACGGTTACCACCACCGTGCAGACGTCATCCGACGTGAAGGTGACATCGGTCGTCGCGACTTCGCCGACTCTGGCATTGCCTATTACGCCAGGCGCGAACATCGGTGACGGTGATCCGCTGCAATACACCATTAAATTTACGAACGTCGGCGATGACGCGGGTTCGCTGACTCATCCAGTGAAGCTGACACACACACTGCCCGACGAAACTGTCTCGTCTCAACATTACGGATACAGCGTGAACTCGGCTACATGGTCAAGTTCTCTGGGCAACGCGGGCGCTTGCACGATCAATGGTGGAAATGCTGCCGCCGGGCCGCCTGTGGTGGTCGTTTGCCGGTCAGCCACGGGAATCATTCAGGGTGGGGAAGTAATTACGATTACCGAAACGGGCGTGGCTAACATCGCCCCGACTCAGACCCCGCCTTCATTCGCATTCACGGATTCTGTGACGATTCCCGTGGACGTTCTTGGCTGGAACGACCCGACTACATCGAACAATTCGGGCAATGCTCAGGCATTCAGCGTCATCCGTACTGCTGATCTGGGTATCGTGCAGTCCGGTGGCATCGTGGTGCGGCCGATTCTGACCGCTACGTCATTGCCGGATGTTCCCGGAACCAATTTCGTGGTCACCAAGCATAACGCCATTCAGTACGACATCACCGTGCAGAACCTCTCGCTTGGTTCCGCCGTGAGCAACGTGGTGGTGGATTCATTACTGCCTTCCACCCCCAGCACCTCTGCATTGACGTTTACTTCAGGGGCCAATTGTTCTGTTTCCCTTGCCGGCCCGCCACAGACAATTCGCTGCACGATTCCCGGTTCGCTCGGCCCCGTGGGCTCGGGGACTGATGTGGCCACCGTGAGCTTCATCCTCACTCCGAATGCCACACTGCCGCTTGCAGGATCGCCAACGGTGAACTTGTCCTTCAACCCCGCCGTCAGCGCAACTGGTAACACGGACAACAATTCTGCAAACAACAACAACATTCCCGCTTCGATCACAGTCCAACGAGACTCTGATATCGGCGTCGTCATCGTCGGGCCAGCTGCGCCGGTTACGGTGACTTCACCCACACCGGGAGTCACTCCGGTCTTTAGTTACACCATAACCGCAACGAATAACGGGCCCAGCGTGGCTACTGGCATCCGTGTGCAAGACCAGTTACCGTCGGCAACCGATTTGCAGTATGTGTCCGCTTCATGGCCAACCGTTGGCAGCACCACTGGCGCCAATTGCACGGTAGGCGTCGGCACCAACATCAATTGCGATCTGGGAAAGATGGACGTCGGCGCAAATGTGCCGATTACGTTTACGGTGCGGCCGGTGCTCAGCGTGCTCGTACCGAATAAGCTCAGTATTTCCAATCCCGTCACGATCAGTTCACCCGATGTGACGGAAACAACCAACACTGCGCCGGACTCGGATTCGTGGGCAGTCGATCTCCGTGGACAAGCGGACCTCGCGGTCACAATCACGCCGACTCCCGTGCCCCAGCCCGGTGTGCATCCCAACATCAGTGCCAACAGTACCGCTTCCCACGTCTTAGTTGGCGATCGCGTCAGTTATGACGTCCAGATCACCAACAACGGGCCTTACCCGGCAGGATCGCAAATCACTGTGACCGATACTATTGACGCTCGTGTGTCACTCCTGTCGGCCGTTGAAAACACCCTTCTAGGGTTCGCCTGTAACGGCGCAACTTGCACAGGTTCAGCGCTCCCGGTAAACGGAGTTGCGCACATCGCCTTCCTGACCGATGTGCCGCCTTCCGCGGTTCCGCCTGGACAAAAGACGACCCTCGTCAACTCTGCCGTGGTCACGCAATACACCAATGGCAGCAATGTGGCCGGCGACCTCACCGACAACGCCCACGCCAACAACACCGCTTCCACGCCGACCATCATTGCGGACGCCGCGGAAGACTTGGTGGTTTCACAAACCGCGCCGGCAACAGCGCTAACGCCGGCTGCGGGAGGCTTGGCCAACTCCGCCGCTTTCACGGTCACTGTCACGAATAATAATCTGGATGTTCCGGGCGGTCGTTCGGCAGCTACTAATGTTCAAGTCACCAACGTGCTGACCATCTCGCCGAACAATTCAGTCCCATCCATCACTGTTCCGGCGGGTTGTGTTGCCAGTGCAGTCACAGTCTTGAACGCGAGCAGCGACAAGGCGACCGTCACATGCACGCTGGCCGGCTCCATAATTAGCGGAGGGACTTCATCCTTCACGTTCTCCATGACGCCGTCCAAACCGGGCACCATCACCAACGCGCCGACCGTTACTTCGACCACGGCGACTTTAGCTACGACCGTTGAAGTCGATCCCGACACCAGCAATAACGGCTTGAGTGCCGCGGCGATCGCTGCTTCCACTATTACCGTAAACAACACGCCGCCGG
Source organism: Acidobacteriaceae bacterium (assembly GCA_025462925.1). Lineage (GTDB taxonomy): Bacteria > Acidobacteriota > Terriglobia > Terriglobales > Acidobacteriaceae > JAICLA01. Next base: position 14,601 of record JAOAPL010000046.1, on the reverse strand, counting down.
GTCACCAACTCGTGATTCCGGTGGATCCAATTACCGGAATCCCGAATCCAAACATCTCGATTGACTTCCACTTTGTTACGTCCGCGGGAAGTTCATTTGTCACGACAACAGCAGGATCACCGGCGGCACTGAATGCAGCGTTTGTGCCTTCAACCTCGTATCTGAACGTATGGTCAGTGGCAGTATCAAATCCACCCATAACAGTTTGCGTCAATTACACGGGAACTTCGTTCCTCAATCCGGAACGTGTCCGTCTGATTTATGCAAACTTCAGCGGAGGGACCGACATTACGAGCTCGCTGGATCAGGTTGCGCACATTGTTTGCGGTCAGCTTCCGATTGGACAGCAACTGCCTAATGCGCAAGTCACTGCGGCCCAGTTGGTGGTGACAGAACCCAAGAACACTGCGCCTCGCAACAATATAGCTAGTGTGGTTCCTACCGCCAGTTCGTCAACGCAAAGTTCCGGGAAGGGCGTCACGGGTACCAGCGTTACCTTGAGCAGCCACGTTGTTGACGACAACACCAGTCAGGGCTGTTTCATTCCGGTCGGCAGTACAGCCGCAAACGGCACCGCCAACTCTTGTTCTGATGTGCTCACCTTCACGTGGACCGGCCAATTTACTGACGGCACCACCCACTCGTTCACTTGTCCTGCGCCTTACACCGCAGCCTGTCAGACGCTGGACGTTTCAGTCAGCACGACTTCGCAAACACTGAATTTGCTAGTGACCGACCAAACCAATGACCCAACCGGTGTATTTAGCGCCAGTGTCACTCTGTCGGCCACCGGCACCAACACGACAGGTTCTAGCACTGTAACTGTCAACAAGGGACAAACAGCAACATTCAATGTCCTCACGGTCAACTACACGGGTACTACGCCGCTGAATCTGTCGTTCACAGGCAATCCGAGCCTCACAAGCAACCAGATCACTTGCAGCGCCAGTCCGGCAACGTTATCTGGGCCGGTGTCTAATCAGACTGTAACTGTACTGTGCTCAACGCAAGGTCAGGTCTTTGCCATGTCGGCGCCACCACGAAATATCAATCATGGAGACACGCCGATGGTGGCAACCATGGTTGGTTTCTCCAGCCTGCCTTTAGTCGGCCTGTTATTGCTGCCGGGTAAGTCGCGCAGGAAGAGGATGCTGAGAATCTGGGCGATATTCGGATTACTGCTGCTGATGGTCGCCTTCCAGGCTTCCTGCGGTGGTGGGGGCGGCAGCTTCGGAGGCGCACCAGTGTTACAGAATGCGGGCACGCCGGCGGGGACTTACACGGTGACGGTCAACTCAGCCACTGGACTGCAAGTAGTCAGCTATGGTCCGACCCCGACTGGCGGAACGGCGCCGACTGCATTGACACTGGTTGTTCAGTAGATGAATTGAATATCCCAACCCGCCGCTGCTTCTTGGTGGCGGGTTTTTCATTGCTACGTTAAGTGGTGAATCGCCTTAGTCCCAGAATGAACAATGCTCTTTTGCCTCACACATTTTCGTGGTACTTTACTCAACACGCATTGCTCTGGACGACAACAGGTGATTCTCGGAAATTTGGTTCCAGAGTGGGCGCTGAAGTGTGTTTTCAAAGATAAGAACCCGCGGTCATCGTCCGTATCTCCCCCATTTTGGCGATGAGAATGAATCCCAGGTTGTAGGCGTTTTTCAGTTGAAGATGATTAGATCGCAGGTGATTGAACCCCGTCTTAGGCCTGCGCTTCAAGGGTAGCCCATCCATGGCGTCGAACGTGATTCAGAAGATTGGCAAGTACGATGTCACCGACAAACTCGGTGAAGGCGGCATGGGTGTTGTTTACAAGGGAATAGATCCCGGTATCGGACGTCCGGTCGCTATCAAGATGATGACCGGAGGTTTTGCCGACAATCCTGATCTTCTCAAGCGCTTCCAGCGCGAAGCGCAATCCGCCGGCACACTGCAACATCCCAATATTGTCATCATCTATGAACTCGGCACCCATGACGGAAATCCGTACATGGCCATGGAGTTCATTGCCGGCGAATCACTGGAAGCACTGGTCACTTCGCACCGGCGGATGTCGCTCGTTGAAAAGACCGAGATCATGATCCAGATCTTGAGCGGGCTGCAATACGCACACGAGCACGGGATCGTCCATCGCGATATCAAGCCCGGAAACATCATGTTGCTGAAAGACGGCACCGTGAAGATCGTGGACTTCGGTATAGCGCGCATCTCCGACAATTCCATGACCAAGACAGGTCAGATCGTCGGCACGATCAATTACATGTCGCCGGAACAGTTCAATGGACATATCGTTGACGGCCGGTCCGACATCTGGTCAGCGGGCGTTTTGTTTTACGAGTTCCTCACCGGGGCATTGCCATTCGACGGAAATGAGACGCCCACTGTCATTCTGAAGATCCTGAATGAAGTGCCGCCGCCTCTAAAGAACCACTTGCAAGATTTCCCGCCGGAATTGGAAGAGTGCCTGACGAAAGCGCTCACGAAAGACCGCGAAGAGCGCTATGCGTCCGCGGAGGATTTTGCTTTTGATCTTGCCCGCATCCAGGAGTCCCTGAAAAAGGACATGGTCTTGGAGTACGTGGAACAAGCCAAGCAGGCGTTTTCAAAATCGGAACTCACTAAGGCCAAGGACTTGTTGCAGCAGGTGTTGAAGGTTGACACCAAACATGTCACCGCCAAAGAGCTGATGAAGGAAGTGCAGACTGCGCTTTCTGTCCAACAGCGCGGTGAACAGATCCGCCAGTTGCGCGCCAGCGCGGAAGAAGCTCTCGGAAACAAGATGCTCGACGAGGCAGTTTCTTACGCCGATCAGGCGTTAAAGCTCGACAAGAACAACCCTGAACTGCTGCAGCTCCAAAAGCTGGTGATGCAGGCCAAGGCCCGCAAAGACCAACTGGAAAAGACGCTGCTCAAGGCGCAGCACCTTCGCGAGGACGGTGATCTGGATGCCGCATTGCGCACTGTGGACGATGCGCTCGCCCTCGATTCGAAGGATACCAACGCGAAGAACACTCGCGATGCGATTGCCGCTGAGATCAAGAAACTTCAATCGCAAAAAGAAACTACCGCGCTTTTGGACGACGCCCGCAAGGAAGTTTCCGCACGACATTTTACTGCCGCTCTCGAATTGATTCGCAAGGCCGAGTCGCTTACGCCGGGTGTGACCCAATCCGGCTCGCTGCGCAATATGGTCGCTGCTTCGCGCGAACAGGAGATGCGCCGCATCGCCGTCGATCGGCTGGCAGTGGACATCGAATTGGCGCTCCACCGCGAAAGCAAGCAAGCCGTTCAACAGAAGACTGACGAGGCGCTCAAAAAATATCCCGATGAATCCATTCTCGCCGACATCGCCAAGAATGCTCCGGAGATCCGTCAGGCGGCGGGTTTAGGCGACGCGGCAAAAGTCTCTGGTCACGCCAAGCAACTCATCGACGATCAGAATTTTGAGCCTGCAATAGCGCTCCTCGAGCACGCCATCAAAGCCGCTCCCGACGACGGATTGAAGTCGCTCTTGAGTGACGCGAAAAACGGTTGGGAAGAACTCGGCAAGAAATCCGGCGCGAGCGCCGCAGAGGCCCAACAGCTCCTGAAATCAAGCAAGGTGGATGAAGCCGTTGCCTTAATGGAGTCGCAGCCCGTCTTTTATTTGCGCTCCACGCCTTTCTATGACGCCATGCTGAAGGCGCGGGCTGAGCAGGACCGCCTCGGCACCATCGAGAATTCGGTACTTGAAGCCCGCAAGCTGATGCTGAAAGGCGACGTCACCGGCGCTTGGACAAAGGCGAAAGACCTCCTTCAGGCGAATCCCACATCAGCTCCAGCCCAGGGCTTCTTGAAAGAGGTCGAGAGCCAGCGTGCGGTCCAGGCCAAGGACGCAGTCGAGAAGGCCATCAAGGACGCCAAGGCGCTTCTGCTTGCGCGCCAAGGATCAGCGGCAAGCTTGAAATTGCAGACTGTCATCACGCTCGTGCCCGCGGCGCCGCCGCCGGTGCAAAAGGCCTTCGAAGCCCTGCAAAGAGAGATCAAAGCCGGCACTTCGCAACAGCACATAAACGCGGACATGAACAAGACCATCGTTCAAGGGTCCGCAGGGGTTTCCACGGGAGCAGGTGCCGCTGCTGCTCCCGCAGTGCAACGCACCATGGTTCAGCCCATGGTGGCTCCGGCCAAGCCTTTCCCGATGAAACAGGTCGTCGGCGCAGTCTTGGCTGTCGCGTTAGTAATCGGTGGGTTCTTCGGATACAAGGTCCTCACCGCTCCGCTCCCGCTCGATTCCTACGTGGAGATCAACGCCACGCCCTGGGCGAAGATAACCAACATCGTTTCAAAAGATGGCAAACATACTTATCAAGTAAATCAGGAGACGCCGGTACGGGTACCGTTGCCTTCGGGAGACTACACCGTGAATGCGACCGATCCCGATGGCAAACCGATGACACAAGCGATTCAAGTCAGCAAGAACGCGCCCGGAAGCGTGAGTCTGGTAGTGGAGGCGGTAAGTGCGAATGACATCGTACAAAGCTCAAACTAGCGCGTTTGTGATCGCAGTGTTTCTTGCCGCTGCGCCATTCGCGCAAGCTGACAAGAAGGACGATCTTTACGCCAAAGGCACGGCGGCTGTGAACGCTGGAGATTTGCCGGCGGCAAAGTCTGCTTTTTGCCAACTCGCTGCAGAGAGCTCAGATTATAAGGATGTTAAGGCGCAATGCGCCACTTATACAGACTTAGTGCAAAAGGATTTGAACCGTTTTAATAACAACTACCTACTAGGCGTTGGCTTGATGCAAGAAGGGAAATACGACCAAGCCGAAGTCAAGTTTAAGAACGTAAGAGGCGGTGACTATTTAGAAGAAGCAAAGAAGAGGCTTGCTGAGATACCTAAGCTAAGGCAGGACAAGGCCGCCGCTGATGCTTCTGCAAAGAACAGCATTGATCAAGACGTGCAGATGAAGGCCAAACTCGATCAGGGAATCGAGGCTTACACCCGCGCTGATTTCGGTGCCGCGAGAGCATCACTTGGCAGTGTGACAGGCAAGTATCAGCCTGATGCTCAAAAATATCTTACAAAGATGAAGGACTATGACGCCAAAATAGCTGAAGCCCAGCAAGATTTCACGAATAAGGATTATGCGAAAGCAGCAGCTGCATATAATGACGCTGCTCGCATAGATCAGACAGGTCCTGGCGATCCTTTGGTGCAAGCTGCCAAAATGACAGCGCAGATTACTTCGGCTTCAATTCCGGTCACAGCTCCCGCGAACAATCCAGCTCCCGTAAAAGCTGCGGCCACCAAAGATGTCGTTAAGACTATCGATGTCGCCCGATATGTCTCAGATGGGCAAAAGGCACTTGCAAAGGGCGACTTCAAAAAAGCCCGACGGTACTTCCAAGATGTGCTAAGTCAGGATTCGCATAACCAGGAAGCAACTGACGGCATGGCGGAGTTGAAAACAAAAGACACGGCCCAAGCCGCAGCGAGCGATGAAGATCCGCTCTTGGCCAAGCTGATTCGTGGCTTTTACGATGGCAACTATAACGACGTAGAGTCTCTCCTCAACACCTACATCTATAGCGGACAGGGAAAGAAAGTCGGCTTGGCTAACTTCTATGCAGGAGCCAGCATGCTCACGCGGTATTACTTAGCTGGGGCAACCGACGATAATCTAAAACGCGAAGCCAGGAAGAAATTCAAGGCAGCGAAGGAAGTGGAAGGCTTCAAGGCGCCGGAAAAGTTTATTTCCCCGAAGATCATGAAGGCCTTCCAGGAAGCCTCATAGAGGGTTCGCGGCCTTGCTTTGCTCAGGCACCGGCCCTAGAAACATTTGGCTGCTTTTCTACTAGCTACTTACCTCGGAAAGTGGTATTAGTTTCCCCTCGAAATTTAGGTAAAAATTGGTCGCCTCTGTGCAATCGGGGCAGATGCAGCAGTTTTGCGGCACCAGTGCGTGCGCGTACTCGTTTTGTATTCGGTTCTGTGGATAGGAGAAACATCAATGAGCAGGATTCCACTTCGGCTTGTCCTCTTGGCCGCTTTTGTTTTCATTCTTGCACCCGCCGTTTTTGCTCAAAACGCGGTGGTCTTGGGAACTGTCTACGACGGCAAAGGCCAACCCATGCCCGGAATCACGGTGCTGCTGGAAAATAAAGGGACTGGCTTTACGCGTATCGCCACAACCGCTGCGGATGGCTCCTATGCCATCCCCGAAGTGCCACCGGCAGACGGCTACATCGTGACTGCCAGTAAGGAAGGCGCTGAACTCGACAAGCGCCCCGGCATTTCTGTCAACGTCGGCGACGAGCGCTCGATCTTGCCTCCACTTCGCGAAGCTCCCATTGCAGTCGCTGGCGCAGAAGGTACGGCGCCCGGCATTACGCCTGCCGCGGCAGCGCTTCCCACTCCGCAGAACGCTCCTATAGTCCGCAATGAAACAACAAGCACCAGCATAGGCGGTGTCATTACCGGTGATCAGTTGCGCACTCTGCCGCTCTACAACAGAAACTTCCTGGTTTTAGGATTGCTCTCTCCAAACGCTCATGACGTGGAAGCAGGATCCGCACTCGCCGGCGCCAGCTTTAGCATTTCCGGACAACGGCCTACATCCAACAACTTCCTCCTGGACGGCGCGGATAACGTGGCGTCCAGCACTAACCAGGCAATCCCGTTTCAGGTGAATGACGCTATTCAGGAATTCCGCGTCACATCGTCAACGGCGAACGCCGAATACGGCCGCGGTTCTGGCGGTGTAGTCAGCGTGGTCACCCGGCGCGGAACCAACCAGCTTCATGGAGCAGTCTTCGGATACTTTGCCAATGATGCGTTGAATGCCGATGGCCCACTCTCGATATATAACGGGAGTGGATTTGATAAAGCCTCGGCTTTTGCTGGATCTTTGACGGCTGCACCAGCAGCAAGCTTTACATTGTGTACCACAGCACTAGTCAGCGCTACGAACCCTGGATGCGCCAGTGCGGCAAACATCGGAAATCCATTTGCCAATGCCGGAACGCCCACAAGCTATAACCAATATGTGAATACTGCCACTGACCTTGCAAGCGGAACATCGGCAACCAATCGCTTCTTCCCAAGGTTCTGCACCAACCCATTGGACGGAAAATCAGCTGTCGGCGCATTCGGTTCTGCCAATTGCGGCAACGCGAAATTTAATCCTGCCTCCATCCTTGCCGCGAACGACAAGAAAAAAGGCACTTACAACTCGCTACAGTTCGGCGCCAACCTTGGCGGAGCCATCATTAAAGACAAACTGTTCGCTTTCGGCAGCTATGAAGGTACTCGCATTGATAATCCTGCTCCGGTATTTGAGCGTGTCCCCACCGCCTTTGATAAACGGGTATTAGGCGCAACCTCTGATTACTCGATCGCCAATAAGATCCTGTCGCTTTATCCCGCCAGCAACGTCACGGGTGTGCCCGGAGTTCTTGAATTCTTCCAGGGTGAGGCGCCAAACTACACCAATGTCCACAATGCGCTTATCCGCATGGACTATGCGAAGTCTGAGAACAACAACTTCAACCTGCGTTATGCGGGTCAGTTGTTGAACCAGCTTCATGATGACACTTTGCCTGAGAGCAGCACATATGCGGGCAACGGCGCTTTCCGAAATGCTCAAAACCAGAATGCCGCTGTTACTTACACGCATTCCTTTTCACCGAAGATGATCAACGAACTGCGCGTCGGCATCACCCAGTTCCGCGTAACGGAAAAAGCGCAAGATGCGAACTTCAATGCCAAGAGTTTGGGCCTTCCTAACAGCGCCATGCCCACCATCCAACTCAGCGGTCTTGATACTCAGTACAGCGGAGCCGCCTTGGGAACGCCGGGAGCCTTTGGTGGTTGGTACGATTCTTTTTGGGCGGCGACTCCGGCCACGCCCATGCTTCCGTCATTGGACGGACTCTTTCCGTTCGCTCGTCTCGGCGCACCGCTCGGGGCTCCCGGCTTGCGTCGCGATACCACTTGGGCGGCTAGCGACGGCCTGACTTGGTCGCACGGAAAACATGCCTTCAAGTTCGGTTATGAATTCAGATTTTTGCAGAACAAAGTGGACAACGGCGGCTTCTCACGTGGCACCGTGGCATCGGGGAACATCGGCGAATTCACCGCTGACAGCGAAACCTGCAACACCGCTATCGTCACGGACCAGAATGGCGTCAGCGGCCCTTGCAAGCAAGGATTCTTCAAACCCTCGTTCGATTACGCGCTCAACCAGCAATCCGATTTCACCGGTCTGTTCAACTCGCATAACTACGCCGGATACGCGCAAGACAGCTGGCGCGCCACGCCAAGCCTTACCATTAACCTGGGCGGACGATATGAATACTTTGGTGTCCCGAAGGAAGCCAACGATCAGATCTGGAATTTCGATCCTAACGCCAATGGCCTTGTGCAACAAGGGACCAAGGCGGTATTCGATCCGTACGGATATACCTGTGGCACCGGAGCGGTTGGCGGTATAACACCAGTTTTTCTTGACGCCGTTACCAAAGACCACACTGTTAGCCCAGGTTGGCAATGCAAGAACAGCAATAACGGCCAGATCATTAAACCTGACATGAGTGACTTTGCTGGCCGCGCCGGTATTGCGTGGGACGTCTTTGGCAAGACACATAAGGGTAGGACGGTATTGCGCGCCGGTACCGGAATCTTTTATGACCAACTGCCTGTGAATTTCATGTCGCAGCTTTTATTCAATCGACCAACTCCGCTGAACGCGGCAGATCCCCGATACATATACGGCCAAAACTTCCTGACGCAGAGTTCCACTTTTTTCCCGAATCCTCTCCGCCCGAACCTCCATTGCCAGCAGTGCGGTTTCGGAAACTCGACCCTCAGTCCGGCCACTTTGGATCAGACTCTTCAAAGCGCTGCCAGTCCGTTTGCGTTATACGCGCGTGACACGCAGCACTCCAGCACCCCGTACACGCGACAAACCAGCGTTACCCTGCAACAACAGGTGAATGCCAACCTGACGATGGAAGTAGGATACATCGGCAACGCTGGAAGACGTTTGCCGCTGGTTGTGAATAAAGGATTCAACAACGAGTGGTTCTGCACCGGCTCTCGCGTGCCGGTCACTGGAAATGCAACCGCTACGCAACCTACGTGCGACACCTTCAGCTACTTCCCGATCTTCACCATGACCAACAGCGCGAACTCCTCCTATCATTCATTGATGGTTCGTGCCCGCGCTGCCCAGTGGCATGGAGCGCGGTTCAACGCGACCTACACATGGTCGAAGTCGCTGGACAATGCTTCCAGCGGAAACTTTCCTCTGGTGCCAACGCCGTTGTTCACACAGGCATTCGGATTGCAATTCTTCGGTCTGGGCAATCCCTTCGGGTTCTCGCTCGGCAAGGGCGGAAACATTCTGGGCAAACAGGCGGGTAACATTGGAACCAACGGCACTATCGCCAGCTCCGATACATTTACCCAAAGCGTGACCACGACCGGTGCCGCTGCCATCATCGTGACTCGTTACAATCAGCCGCAGGATCCCAATAACGCGGCAACCAATGAGCGTGGACCTTCGGATTTCAATTCCTCGCATCGCGTGGTCGTCGATTACAGCTATGACATTCCTTTGTTCAAGGAATCGAAATGGCTCGGCGGGTGGGGACTCAGCGGAATCTTCTCAGCCCAGACTGGTCAGCCCTTCACGATCTTCTCCGGCCCGGTCTTCGGTGAATTGACTCAGCGCGTTGGACTCTCTGGCCCTGTCACTCTTACCGGCGATCCAAATTCCTACATCAGCCAGACGAACCTGGTTTTGCCCGCGCAAGTTCTCGATAAATCGATCAGCCCGTTTGCCCAGTGCGGATATGCGACCGGTGCCACTCTGTACGCGGGAACCGCAGGAGATCCCTGCACCGGAACTTCAGGCCGCAATGCTTTCACTGGGCCGGCCTACATAACCATGGATGTGGCGATCCAAAAAGCATTCAAGGTCTTCGGCGAAGGCAGGGAGCTTTCAATTAGAACGGAAGTATTCAATCTCTTAAACCGTGCCAACTACTACAACCCGAACAGTGTCATCAGTCTTGACGGATTCAACTTGAATCCTGAATTCGGAGAAGTTAAGTCGGCGCACGATCCACGCCAGATACAGTTCGCGATCCGCTTCTCGTTCTAGTATTCAATCATTTAAAAGCCCCTCATTCGTGAGGGGCTTTTTTATTGGACAAGATTGTGGGCGGTCAATTCGAGTCTTGCCTGCTCAACCAAGTCTGTTGCGGACTGCTCTTTCACCCACTCAAGTAGGTCGTTCAGGCCTTCCTTCAACTCTACTTTCGGCGCATACCCCAAAAGGGTTTTCGCCCGAGTGATGTCCGCGACACAATGTCGGATATCGCCCTGACGATACTCACCCACGATCTGCGGTTCAACGTCCTTACCCAACCCCTCTGCAAGCATCTTGGACATCTCAGTTACGCTCGTCGCGGATCCTGTGCCAATATTAAGCGCGTGAAAGTCCGCGGCATCCGATTCGAGGGCCAGTAGGTTCGCCTGCACAATGTCGCTGACGTGGATGAAATCGCGCGACTGCTCGCCGTCCTCAAAGATCAGCGGCGGACGGTCATTCAGCAGCCGCGAGCAGAAGATTGCGCACACACCGGTATAAGGGTTTGAGAGTGCCTGCCGCGTGCCGTAGACATTGAAGTATCGGAATGCGATCGTGGGGATGCCATAAGCTCGGCCCATCACCAGGCATAATTGCTCTTGGTCTTGCTTGGATATGGCATAAACAGAAGTAGGGAAGAGTGGTTTGTCTTCACTCGTCGCTATGGGCAAAAGTTCATTCTTGCAGCGTGGACATTCCAGTTCCCACCTGCGCGACCGCAATTGCTCCGTTGATCGCAGCGGGGGAGCAACATTCCCGCAACGGCTACAGTGGTAACCGCCCTCGCCATAGATCGACATCGAAGAGGCCACTACCAATTTCTTGATCTGTGCTCTGCGCTGACGGATCGCTTCCAGCAAGATCGTCGTCCCCATGGTGTTGGCGCGCATGTAGCGCTCAGGCTCGTACATCGATTGCCCAACGCCAACCTCGGCTGCTTGGTGATAGACGACCTCGACTCCATCGAGCGCCCGTCGGATCGCATTTTCGTCGCAGATATCAGCCTGGATAAGTTCTGCATGGGGATTCAAGTGGCCCGGTCCGTCTGTTCCGTGTACCTGTTCGATCAACTTATCGAGTATCCGGACCTCATGGCCGCGCTCCACCAGCGCATCCACCAGGTGCGATCCGATGAACCCTGCGCCACCTGTTACCAAAATCTTTGAATTACTCATCGTGATTGCTCTCGCGCTGGTCTCTTGGACGCCATTTTGCTTCCAAGTCGTTGTCCGGAGTACCGTGCGATATCAGCACGAAGCGCCAGAGAGCACGCCTTTAGACTCATGTGAAAGAGCCAAATAACCCCAAAAAACCTGTTGCAGCGGGCAAGGCTGGTCGAACAGGCGGCTGACAACCGTCAGCGTTCCCGCGCAAATTCTTGTTATTTTTGTTGTGAGATCGTTTCGTTGACGCTGGGTTTGGTGTGTTGGAGATATTGCACGACTTCGGGATTCTGCTCCAGTATCCGCAATAGTCCCGGAACTAGCGACTCAATGGCCTCGTCCTCGGTGTAGGTTTGTTGGCTGTCGTAAGGCAGTTTCCCGTCGTGCCATGCCACGTGCATCAGTTCATGCAGGTAGACTTTCCGCCGCAGCGTGGACGTAGAGGAAGGATCAACGCGGATCACCTTCTTCTCAAAGTAAGTCATTGCGGAGAATGAATCCGGAAAGCTCTTCAATTCCACTTTGAAGTTGATATCGCCGATTCTTAAAACGTCGGGAGGTGCTTCATCCGCGCTAGTAGTTGCACCCGCGATCAAGGCCACAAACGCAATCGGCAACACAACGCGCCACCTTGCCTTGCGAACTGTGCGGAAGAAAGACAAAACTGGTTTCCTCCAACTAGATAATGCTGGAGGATACAGACCAGTGCTGATGATCAGGAATCATGCTTTCTACCTAGGGAGCGCTTGGATTAGACCTAGAGTCCTCACTCCGGCTTTCCCACTTCACCGATATTCGCCATCAACTCTCCCTTTTTCATCGACGGCACGCCGCACACATACAGCACCACACCTGCGACTGGCGCGCTTTTCTCGGAGATGGTCTTACCAAAATAATCCGTCACGTAGCCCACCTTGGTACCCGCTTCCACATAAGTGCCGCGCTTCACCAGAGGATAGAAGATGCCGTCGACGTCGCTGGACACCGTGTCTACCTTAGTCAGCCACACCGGGTTCTCCACCGGCTTCGCGTCGCCCGGCAGGATTTTTAAATAGCGCATCACGTTGGCGCACCCCGCAACCAGCGCGTTGACATCGTCTGTTTCCACTGTGCCCGAGTAACCCGCCTCGGCGGTGATCGCCGGTTTGCCGCGAGTGCTGGCCGTGGACTCGAGATACCGCGACGCGTCCGGATCGCGCGGCCTGTCGGTCACAACTATGATGTGGTCCAGTCCGAAAGCCAGCACCATCGCTTTGGTCGTCGCATCCATCTTCACGTCCCCCGTTTTCGACCAGTAGCTGTACGGACGCAGACTCTCGTCAAGATCGCCGCCGTGCAGGTCGATGAGGTAATCGCACTTTTCCACCACGTCTTTGGTGATCAGGTAAGCCGCGCGCTCCGTCTGCGTGCCGTCCAGTTTGCCGGGATAGAAGCGGTTCATGCTCTTGCGGTCGACCGGATTCACGTGCGGCACTTTCTGATGAAACGATTCCAAGTTCACCAGCGGCACCACGATCACTGTGCCGGAGATCTCGCTGGGCTCCAAATGCTGGATCACATGTTCCAGGGCGATGATCGATGTGTACTCCGTGCCATGCGCGCCGCTCACCAGCGCCAGCACCGGTCCCGGCTTGCTGCCGCGTATCACCGTAACGGGAATGCGGGTGCCGGCGTCCGCGCCGGCTGGAACCTCGATAAACCCGTTCACCTTTTCTCCCGGCCCCGCAGACGCCGTGCCCACGGTGAACTTTGCCGCGTTGGTTTGCGCCAGCATCGTGGTGGAGATGAACAACAAAACGCAAAGAACTCTTCTTAAAATCTGCACGACGGAACCTCTCAGTTTGCGAAGTGCCAGCGAGTATACGCCGTCATTCTTCATGGTTGGGAATTCTAAGAAAAAGTACAGCTAGTCAACTATTGCTGCAAACCCATTTTGCGCAGCACTTCGGCGTAACGCGGCTCGGAATGGAGCGAGTTGAGCGCTGGAAAGCGGATGGAAAAGAGGAGCTCGACGTCCTCGTCCGCGACCCCTGTTTCAAGCGCTTCGAGCGCCTTATTCCGATCCCCCGCCAGCGCGAAACCTGTAACAGTCGCTGAAAAACTATTAAGGTTGGGGGACCTTGCAACGGCTAGGTTCCTGTAACCCTCGGCATTGGCGTTCCATGTACCGGGAAAGGGTCCGGCGTTGGTCTTCCGCAATTCACTAATCGCTTCGGCGAAGCTGCCGGTGGTTGCGTATAGTTGCGAGAGTTTGTAGTGGGCCGGCCCGAAGCTTGGGTCGCGCTCGATCGTTTTCCGGAACTGCGTGAGCGACTCGGGATAACGACCTGCGATCATCAGCGTGGCCGCGTAATTGGTATTCACAATCGGCGAAAGCGGATCCAGCGACAGGGCGATGCGGAATTGCTCCAAAGCTTCATCCGTGCGTTTTGCGGGAACGAGGAAAGAAAAAGCGTAAAAATAATGAGCTTGGGCGCTATTCGGATTTAACTCGAGGGCACGTCGGAACTCCCGCTCAGCCTCATTCCACCTCCATGCCATCGCGAGCGCAGCAGCCCGAGCGCTGTGTGCTTCAGGAAGTAAGTCATCCAGTTCAAGCGCCTTACGCGTCGCCTCGTCCGCTAGTAAACGCGCCTGCCGGGAAGTTATGCCAATGGCGTAGCTGGGCGCCACGTTGTAAGTGTCGGCGAGTCCGGTGTAGGCGAGGGCGTAAGAAGGATCAGCAGCGATTGCTTGTTGGAAGAGATCGATGCTCTTTTTCAGGCCCTCCCGCGTGCGCCCGTACCAGAGCTGGCGGCCTTCCAGATATAAACGATATGCTTCCGGATTTGTTGTCCCGGCACGTCCCAGCCGCTCTTTCTCATTACTGCTTAGGCGGATGCGCATGTGGTTGGAGAAATCCCGCGTGATATCGCTCTGGATCTGCGTGATGTCGGCGAGCTTGCGTGAATAGTGTGAACCCCAGAGCTCTGTGCCATCTGCAGTATTAACGAGGTCTGCCTGGACGCCCAACTCGTCGCCATGCTGAGTAATGCGTCCCATGAGAACCGCGCCGACCTTGAGTGTTTGGCCGATCTGCTGCGGATCACTTTGGTTTCCCTTGAAGCGGAAGACCGTGCTCCGCGCCATCACCTTGAGGTTCGACAGTTGCGAGAGAGAGCCGATCAGCCCTTCGGTCAGGCCATCGCTGAAATATTCATTGTTCGGATCTGAGGTCGCATTTACGAACGGCAGCACCGCGATGGAAGTGATTTGCTGCGTTTCGGATTTTCCGCGCAGAACGTAGATGCCAGCGG
>JAOAPL010000221.1 GCA_025462925.1 Acidobacteriaceae bacterium | reverse complement strand
TCGCGATGAGCTCTCGACGGTCCGCGTAGATTTCGCGCAACGATCCAGCTTCAGCCTTCGGAGTCGCTTCTTCGAGGGATCGCCATTTCATAAAAGCATTCAGCCGTCACCTAGAACCTGCGGCTGCTGCAGAAAACAAACTCTAACTTGCTCACCGATCCTGTTGCTTTGAAAAGCTCTGAGCAACCAACGACCGACAGCCAACGACCAAGGACGATCTTGGCTGAAACCTACATCGGTATCTTCATCCCCGCCAGCTTCCGCGCAAAGTTGCCTTTTCCCATCTGCTTAAACATCTTTCGCATTTGCGCGTACTGACGGAGAAGATTGTTTACTTCCTGCACGGTCCTCCCAGATCCCCGAGCGATGCGCTTACGGCGGCTGCCGTTGATCACGTCGTGGTGATGGCGCTCGTAGGCGGTCCTCGAATTGATAATGGCTTCGACGTGGTTGATCTGCTTCTCATCGATTTTGTCGGCGTGCTTTTGTAATCCGGCAAACGGGCCGATGCTGGGCAGCATGCCCATCAGGTTCTGCAGCGATCCCATCTTTCTAACTTGGCGCAACTGGTCGCGAAAATCTTCCAAGGAAAACCCGTCTCCCGAAAGCGCGCGGGCCGCAAGGTCTTGAGCTTTCTTCTTGTCCACGTGCTGTTCGGCGCGCTCAATCAGGGAGAGAATGTCGCCCATCCCGAGAATTCGGGAGACGATGCGGTCGGGATGAAACGGTTCCAGCGCGTCGTACTTTTCGCCAATGCCGATGAACTTGATCGGCTGGCCGGTGACTTGCCTGATCGAGAGCGCAGCGCCGCCGCGGGCATCGCCATCCATTTTGGTGAGCACCACGCCGGTGAGGGCCAGTTTCTTGTGGAACTCATCGGCTGACTGGACAGCATCCTGACCGGTCATGGCGTCGGCGACAAATAAGATCTCTTGCGGATTGAGCAGCCGCTTCAGCGACTGCATTTCTTCCATGAGTTGGTCGTCAATATGCAGGCGGCCGGCGGTATCCACGATCAGCACGTCGCAGCCGGAGTTCACAGCTTCGCGGCGCGCCTCTTTGGCGAGACGTTCGACAGTCGCGGTATTAGCTTCGCCAACCTGGCCTTCGTAAATCTGTGCTTTGATCGCTCCCGCAACAACTCTGAGCTGCTCGCGCGCTGCGGGACGATAGACGTCCACCGAAACGAGTAATGGACGATGGCCTCCGTTCTTGAACCAATGCGCAAGTTTGCCTGAAGTCGTCGTCTTGCCGGAACCCTGCAGGCCGGCCATGAGGACAACCGTGGGCGGCTGGGAGGCAAATTTCATCCGCGCCGTGTCTTTGCCCAGAATCTCGACCAGTTCATCGCGGACTATCTTGATGACCTGCTCTCCCGGCGAGAGGGCGGTCAGCACGGCCTGGCCAACGGCCTTGGCCTGGACCTGATCAATGAACTGCTTGACGACTTTAAAATTAACGTCAGCTTCGAGCAGCGCCAGCCGCAGCTCACGCAAGGTCTCCTGCATGTTCTCTTCGTTGAGAACAGCCTGCCCGCGCAGCGATTTGAATGTGCGTTGAAGTCGTTCCTGAAGGCTCTCGAACATGGAAGTAAGACGTTATTCTAGCAGCCACGAGGCGTGGATATCTGCGGCTCAGCGGTGGAGCGAGAGAGGATCGGGAACTGAAGTGATGCACGGATCGTACCAACAGTTGAGATGAGCTGTCGGGTAGGCACTAGCGCGGAACGCCTCGGTGCGGCCGGTCTTGCCGCAATCGTTGTTGCCGGTGTCACCTTTTTGGGTAGTCCGCCGATGGGGCCCACCTTGTCACTCATTGTGCTGTGCTGCATATTCTTGTTGTTTGTCCTAGGCGTACCACTCAGCACTCTTTCCGTTCTGTCCAGACCGTTAAGCCATGCCGGGTTAGTTGGGCTGATCTTTACGGCCCTTCTTGTACTGTGGGTGTATCGCCTGTTCCACAGCTACGAATATCAGCTACAGGGAATACCGCACTGATAGTGGACGTGCCTGCGGCACTGGAGCAGTGAAACGGATAGGGTCATGCCGGTTGCAGAGTTTCAGGCGACGGCAGGCACACTCTAGGGATTGGTGCCAGTCGTATCGGGCACGGGCCCGACAGCGGTTGGGCCACCTAAACCTGACCGCCAAACACTTCCTTCGCTGAAACGACCGTGTTGCAATGAAGGGTCACCGTGTCTTCTACACGTCGCCCGTAGCCACCAGCGTAAGTGACCATTACCGGAATTCCTCGGGTCTTGGCCACGCGAAAAACCAACTCGTCTCGTTTCTTCAATCCTGCAATAGTCAATCCCAATCCACCGAGTTGGTCTTCGCGATAGGGGTCGGCGCCGGCGATGTAGCAGATCAAATCTGGTGTGAATTGGCGCAGACCGGAGCTCAACGCGTTATCCAGCCAGGCGAGATAGTCGTCGTCAGTGATGCCGTCGGGCAGGTCCACGTCAATGGATGATGGCGGCTTAAAGGCAGGGTAATTGTTTTCCTGATGCAGCGAGATGGTGAAGACGTTTCCGGTGTGCGAGCTGCGCATCATCCCAGGACGTCCGAGAGTCGACGGGCCAGACGACGGAAGCGGCTCACTCGCGGTGTGCGTCCCAGCAAAGATCGCAGCCGTGCCGTTGCCGTGGTGAACATCGCAGTCAACCGTCATCGCCGTGCGAATTTTATTATCGCGCTGCATGCGGCGGATCGCGACTGCCACGTCGTGAATCATGCAGAACCCCTCGCCGTGATCAGGAAAGGCGTGGTGGAAGCCACCGCCAATGTTGATTGCGACTCCGTCTTTCAATGCGCAATCCGCCGCGAGAACGGATCCACCCGCGGCCAGCCAGAAAGCGTGGACCAGTTCGGGAGAGTAGGGAATCTCTAATTCCATTTCTTCGCGAGCGGACAGCGTTCCTGTCTTGAGCTTGTAGACGTACTGCGGCGTGTGCACCAGCAGGATGTCCTGGTCAGAGGCGGGCTGTGGCGTTATGAAGTCCGACCCATCTGCGACCTTAGTTTCAAGCAGGCGCTCGTGCACCCGCCGGTATTTCTCAGCCGGGAAGACATGCTGGCCGATTGGCAAGTAGTATTCATCGCTGTAGATGAGTTTGAAGGGAAGCATTCAGATCAGCATTCAGCACTCAGCATCCAGTCCAATCGGACCGGATGTGCTATCGCTTCTTGGTTTGAGGTGGAGAAGTCACCATCGCGCGCCGGATTGGCACGATGGCTCCGCGCGAAGGATCGGTCGCAGCATTAGCACGTGACAGTACTTCTTCCTGAATGTATTTAACGAAATCCTGAATCTGGCGCTGCATTTCTTCCATGCGCTCCCTCATTTGCAGGATGATGGCGATCCCACTGATGTTCACTCCCAAGTCGCGCGCGAGGTTCAGAATGAATTCCAGGCGTTGCAGGTCTTCGTCGGTATAGAGTCGCGTGTTGCCTTCGGTGCGTGACGGCTTCAGCAGACCTTCGCGTTCATACAGACGGAGCGTCTGCGGATGAATTCCATACATCTCAGCTACGGACGAGATCATGTACGCGCCTTTGGAGCGGCGTTTGGTCATGGTCAAAGTCTAAAGCATAACCACAGAGGGCACGGAGGTTCACAGGGGACTTCCTCTGTGCTCCTCCGTGGCCTCTGTGGTTCCGACTTATGGGGCTGGTTCCGGTTGCGCCCAACCTGCAGGTTTGAGCGCGTGATTCAGCGCATAGACGAACACGCCGGCTGCGATCACGATCGCTCCGAGTCCGAACGAGCTCACTCCCCAGACCTGCTCGCTTCGGCTTCGCACTAACGCGAAGCCGAGCAGGAGAATGGGCGCGACGCCGACGGCAACAGCGCCAAACAAGCCGCCAGGAACCCGGAATGGACGTTGGAGTCGTGGCTCGCGGATTCGCAACACAATCAGAGCCAGAAATTCCAGCGACACACTGGCGCCATAAATGAGGATATCGATGGTGACCAGCCTTTCAAAACCAAGCCCAAGGCAGCAGGCCCAACCGATCGCTAACGCAATGATCGCCACCCACGGAGCACGCCGCCGGTTCAGCTTGCCGAAAAACTCTGGCAGCATTCCATCTTGCGCCATGGCCAGCGGAAGGCGAGAGTAGCTCATTACAAGCGCGTTGAACATGCCGAAGGCGCTGAACATCCCTCCGACGACCAACGCGATGCGGAGAAGCGGTCCGCCAAGGAGGCCTGCAATATCGGCCCAAGAGCCCGTTTCCCATGCGCCCGCGGGAAGCCGTGTCATCCACACTGCCGCAACCGGCACAATGTAGCTCAATGCCACGATCAGCACAGCGGCGAGCATGGCCCGCGGATACGTCCTCTGGGGGCGCTCGACTTCGGTCGCGATGGTCGACGCGTTGTCCCATCCCATGTAGTTCCACATGCAGATGAGCAAGCCGCCGATTAAATCAACTTTCGAAGTTGTTGGAGTAGTCACAGCGTGAAACAATCCGCCGTATTTTATTG
>JAOAPL010000402.1 GCA_025462925.1 Acidobacteriaceae bacterium | reverse complement strand
CGCTTTGCCCAATTATCACTGTTAGAAGGTTATTAAAATCGTGAGCAATGCTCGCAGTCAGGTGTCCCGACGCCTCCATTTTTTGGGTCTCTCGAAGATCCGGGCAGACTTTCTGGCGGTGGTCAACGATTAAGTACCCTCGAATTTCAACCAATTCACCCTGATCATCGAAGGATCCACTCGTATTCCCTATTACATGAACAGCGCTGCCGTCTACGTGTCGCAAGATGGCTTGGTAGTGCTCAATCTGTCCGCACAATTTCAATGTTTGAAAAAAAGCTTCTCTTGCCCCTGTGTTCTCATAAAGTGAGGCCAGATTTGAGTTCATCGCTTCTTCGATCGCGCTAAATCCAAACATTCGAACAAAAGCGGAATTGCACGCAAGAAGTTTGCCTTGGGGTGTTGATACATAATTCGCAGAGGGGCTTTCTTCGAAGATGCGACGAAGGCGGTCTTCAGGGCTCAGCGTTGACCCGATTGACTGCTGGAACCTGACGGGGAGCTGCGTCACTTCCCGTAGGCGGGACCCGGTGTGGCTCGAACGGCGAACGTATTCTGCACGCGAGGTCATGGCACATACATATGCATTCTGTGTTCCAAAAGCTGAAAAGCCAAAATTCTGCTTGGGATGCGGGACTTAGCCCCTACTGAGTCGGCAGCTACTCGTTTTCTGCTGTGTTGTTTTTGAATATATGTTCGGATTCAATACAGTGGTGTAATCGACCTCACAGCACTCAATTTGGCTAGGATTTTGTCCTACAAGAAAATCAGTGCTCGCCGGATAGCCTGTTTTCTTTCCGTAGCATAGGCTTGCTGCAATTCCTCTACCTAGCAGGTCCAATGAGATGGCTTTACGAAACGGAAGCTTCCGCCCTGTGCTCGAAAAGGGCCCTCCGAAAATCTTACGACGCCTAAAATCCATTGCGTGAGGCTTCATGACAAAGAACGAACGACCGGTAACTCTAGTTGTCATCGATCATGATCCGCACAGCCTGGATCTGATTTCGTCGGCGATTCTGCGCAAAGGCCTGAATGTCATTTGTCATTCAGATCCGGAAACTGGACTGCGAGAGGTGCTACAAAGACGTCCGGAAATCGTGCTGGTTGACCTGATGATGCCCAAGATGAACGGCATGAAAGTGCTTGAGAAAATCTTGGCTACGGATCCCGGGATAGAAGTCATCCTTATTACGGCAAACTATTCCACCGAATCAGCAGTCGAGGGGATTCAGAAAGGCGCTTCGGATTATCTTACAAAACCGCTGGATTTGACGAAATTGCGCAACCGCATAGAGAAATTCTTTGTTGAAGCCGAGACAAGAAAGAAGAGTTTTGATCTGGACCGGGAACTGTTGCGCGCATACCAGTTCGAAGGCATTGTGGGTAGAAGCCCCTTGATGCTGGATTTGTTCGCAAAGGTACGCAGGATAGCTCCCCATTTCCAATCGGTGCTCATTTCAGCTCCAACCGGCAGTGGTAAGGAGTTGGTCTCGCGTGCACTTCACAACCTCAGCCCCGCACAATCAGCAACCTTTGCGGTCTGCAATTGCTCGGCGATCGTCGAGACACTATTTGAGAGTGAATTGTTCGGCTACGTTCGAGGCGCGTTTACGGGGGCTACGCAAGATAAAGTCGGATTGTTCGAATATGCCAATGGTGGAACGGTATTTCTCGACGAGATTGGCGAAATGCCTTTAGCTGCGCAGGCCAAACTACTCCGTGTATTGCAAAACCAGGAGATTCAAAGAGTAGGCTCTCCCTTAACGAAGAAAGTGAATGTGCGTATCATTGCCGCCACTCACAGAGATTTGCGTACTCTCGCTGCCGAGGGAAAATTCCGCGAAGACCTCTTCTATCGACTCTCAATGGTCGAAATTGAGATTCCGCGACTAGCCGATCGAAAAGAGGATCTGCCGCTTCTTCAACGTCACTTCCTGGAAAAGTATTCGGCTCAATATAAGAAGGCCATAACAGGTATAACCAGGCGAGCGCAGACAATTCTGGCCAGGCATTCATGGCCAGGCAACGTCCGCGAACTGGAAAACGTTATCGGCAATGCGTGCATGATGGTTGAGGGCGAATTGATCGATGTCCACGATATTCCCGAACACGTCCGTAACACTACTTTTGACCTTCACGCCGAGGACGACGCAATGAGTACTCTTGAAGAAGTTCAGCGGCGGCACATGCTACGTGTTCTAAAACAAGTTAATGGCAACAAAGTTCGAGCTGCGGAGGTTCTGGGAATTAGTCGGGGAAAGCTATATAACTTGCTTGCCAAAATGGACAATTGCAGAGAATCAAATATCCGAAGTGAAGCAGAAATCCTTGACGTTTCATCACTAAGGAGCGTCGGTGCCGGACTTCGGGCGAGTCCCACCGTTTATCCGAATCACGTTGGAAAACTGTAAGGATGATTTCTCCGGGGTGGCCGACTGACAACTCCGCCGCATGATTCGTAGCATCTCTACGACTCTGTGCATTCTCACCATCTCGATAAATCGTTCTCTATTTGCATCGGCCGGGCCTGTCGACATGGTGGCCCATATAGTGGTTCGCAGGTCATCCACACAGGATTTCAGCTCATGCAAAATATCCTGATCTTCGGTTGGTGTAGCGTTTCGCATAAGTTCATTTTCGATTGCCCTTAAATCGCTTATGAGTGACTTGATCTTTTGTCGGTCCATGCACATTGAGTGCCAGCAACTTGTTTGCCATCTCAAACCTTGGAACAAGCGTTCATCCAAGAAGCTTGTTCAGATGGGGTAAAAAGTGATTTGGCTCGACAAACAAATGGAAATGGGCGATGGATAAGTTGTACTTGATCTGACCAACTGCACAAGAACTGAACAGCGAATGAGGTGGGCTTAGTTGTTACGCATTCATATCAAGTTTGCTTCGCATTGTGGTCTTGCACGAAACGATTCAACGCACTCGATTGCCCCCCGCAAGGACAGATCAATCTCGAAGGGATGCGTTGGGTAGTCTCTTCACGATCCATCCCTACCCAGCCGTTGTAGGGATATAGTTTCACGTGATTAGCCGCTGGTTCAACGCGTAACGCATGAGATCAGCATTGGATGTGAGCCCCATCTTCTCGAGGATACGTGCGCGATAGGTGCTTACAGTCTTTACGCTCAGACAAAGCGTCTCTGCGATCTGTGAGACCGATTGTCCTTTTGCTATTTGTTCAAAGACAGTGTATTCCCGGCTCGATAACCGGCAATGCCGCGGCTCATCGGCTCCAGGTTTCAAGTGTGCGGCAAGGCTTTCCGCGAGCGTGCTGCTAACAAAAACTCCGCCTGCTGTGACCTTCTCAATGGCTTGAATCAATTCTTCCGGAGCACGTTCCTTGGCCAAATATCCGACTGCACCTGCCCGTAGAACCCTCAAGCCAAACTGGTCCTCGGGATGCATGCTATAGACAATCGTGCGAAGTTTTGGGGCAAGCGATCCCAACTCCTCCAGCACCGCTAGCCCACCCCTAGCAGGGAGGGATAAATCGAGAATTAGAATGTCCCAATCAGAGTTTCGTATGGTGGAAAGGGTCTCTTCCGCTGTCGCCGCTTCTCCAAACTGGTAGCGCGGCTGGTCTGTCAAAATTCTCTTTACTCCTTCGCGAACTACTGCATGATCGTCAGCGATCAAGATTTTAATCATTGTGTACCCGCGGCCTGCAGTGGAAGGATGACCGTTATCAAGGTACCCTCTCCTGGTTTGCTGTTTAAAATGAATTGCCCATCGAGTGCCGCGATCCTCTCGCGCATACCAAGAATGCCGAACGATCGCTCGCGATCGTAATCAGTTAAAATGCCGCGGCCGTTATCTCGAATAGTTAGCTTCACCCCAGCCTCGTGGGAAATAAGAGATATTTCAACTCTGCTTGCCGCTGCGTGACGCCCTACGTTGGTCAGCGATTCCTGAACTATGCGGAACAGAGCCGTTTGGGGACCTTTGGGAACGTTTGCATCGTCGAAATCGAGGTGAAGAAGAACGTAAACCCCGACACTCCTCTCGAAAGTGCGGGCAAGCCATTCGATAGCTGCAGCCAGTCCGGCGTCATCCAATATGCCCGGCCGTAATTCGGCCGCAATTCTCTTTACGGTCTGGATTGAATCATCGATCAGGCCCGACATGGCGCTCGCTCGTTGCGTAACCTCATCAAGGCCCTGTATGTTGCGAATGCGTCTGCTGATCCATGCAATGTCCATCTTGGCTGCCGTCAAAGTCTGACCAAGTTCATCGTGGATCTCACGGGCCACGTGTGTTCTTTCGCTCTCCCGGGCTGCTTCGATATGGGTTGCCAAACCGAGGCGTTCATTTTCCACTTGTTTCCGGCTTGTGACATCGATCACTACTCCACTGACTCGTACCCGCTCGATTTCGCGGTCATATCTTTCTAAGAACCGGCGGCCCTTGGCAGCTACCCACCGCATTTCGCCGTCAGGCCGAACAATCCTGTACTCAACATCGAATTGTTCAGGGATGCTCTGGGTTTCAATCCTCTGCAGCATTCTCTTTAGGCGAGTCCGGTCTTCGTTGTGGACGAACTGCGATAACTCGTCAAGACTTGCTGCGGACGTCTTCTGTACACCAAGGATTGAACTGCATTGGTCAGACCATTTCAATGTGCCCATATCAGGGTAAAAGTCAAAGGTGCCGATTCCGCCAGCTTCGATCGCCAATTGCAGCCGCTCGGCGATGCGTCCGGTTGCTGCCGCCGCAACACGGCGGTCATGGATGTTGATGCATATTCCAAACCAATTTCGTATATTGCCTTGCTTATCCCTGACGGGCAATCCTTTGCCGAGGTGCCAGCGATATGTTCCATCAGCTTTCCTGAAGAGATACTCGATTTCGTAGGGCGTGTCTGTTAACACCGCACGTTCCCAGATCAGCAGGCAACGTTCCCGATCATCAGGATGAAGGACTCTGCTCCATCCGTTTCCCATAGACTCCTCAACAGTGAGCCCAGTAAAGTCATACCACTGTTGATTGAAGTAGTTAGTGTAGCCATCTTTATCTGCCATCCAAATTATCTGAGGCGACAGTTCGGTGAGCGCACGATAGTGTTGCTCTGACCCCGCCGGATCCGTAAGTGCGGGATTCGTAAGTGAAGACCTGCTCCGCGGCTTCGATCGTGGGCGCAGGACGAACCCAATAAACCCGGCTATCGCAGCAATAGCAAAGGCTGAGATTACCCAGCCCCATACCAATCTTGCGGCACCAGAAACGTCGTAAAAAAATACGACAACCAGGCTCAAGAATGCCACTAATGAGCAGCTGATGATTACGCTCAGAAGAGGAGTGGTAATTGCGTGTAATCGGTGACGCTTCAACGCGGTTTAAATTGTGCGGTGGGTAGCTTCAGGAACACACCTGCTTCATGTTGATCTTGTTCCAAGCTGATTTGATTATAGCCAACTCCGAAGCTGAAACTTGCAGGATCGCCGCTCACGGAAATCTCCGTAATACCCGTTGTTCTGTACGGAATGCAATCGCCCTAGCTCTTACACCAATATACCCAGATAGCAAATAAGGCCGCATAAATAGTAATCGCGCTAAAAGCTTGTTTCCAGAAACGCGGATGAATATACCAGCGAGCCATCGAAGCAATATTCTTGAAGCGACGGGGCCTTTCTTTCTTGGGAGGAAAGATAAGTTCAAGGCCGTGCGCTTTTGAAGAATAAATTTGAATGATGTTAGAGGGCATGTCTGGTGTCAGATTCTCTTTGTCAATGAAGGATAAAGAGATCACCGAAAAAGAAATATCGGAAGGAGGCTGATTATTTTGTAGGACAAAATCCTACACAGCGGTGGACTCCGCGTTTAGATTTCTGACACGCACTGAGGATCGGGTGGCACGTTGATTGTGTCCTCTTTCTGTACATTACTTCTGTGCAGAGCCCAACGCTACTAGCGCCGGTGCAATCGGGCCTATATGGTTTCCCTCGCCTGGCTCGGGCAGGTTTTCCGATTCGTGCCAGGTTCCAAAAATAATCCAAAGTTTTATTAGAGGAGCTATCTGTGAAGCGACTGGGACATATCGTACTTGCGTTGGCCATCCTGGCATTGTCCGGGACGAGTGCTTTCGCCGGAACAGCCACCAGCAACCTGAGTGCAACAGCCACGGTTACGGCGAATTGCACGATCAGCACTAACCCGTTGGCCTTTGGGGCATATGACCCCCTCGTAGCCAATGCGTCAACCGCGCTGCCCGGAACTGGAATAGTTACCGTCATCTGCACGAACGGCTCGGCAGCGACCATTACCCTCGGACAGGGGTCCAACGCTAACACTGGATCGACTGCCGCTCTGCGTGGTTCCTAATATGGACGCTATTTCCTATGCCCTTGGTGGCCCGTGAACTCGGCATTCCAACCTGTCGGGCGGGACGGTTTGAAGGGCCGCTAACGCTGTTCCATCTTCGCCTTCCGATTGGTATTTGTTTCTCCCATTTCGGACACCTAGCATCACAGTGCTGAATGCTGAACCGTAAGTCACTGAGCTAAAAGAACTGTCAAAGGTGGTTTGCTCCGGCTCTTGGCACAGAGAGTGCAAGTGTCCAGGCCGCGCCTGTTGGGCTTATGGAGAAATCACATGGTTAGAATGGGTTGGGTGCCAGTCCTGATGGTTGTTTTGGCGGGCTGTCGTGCAGCTGGCGGTGGATACAGCCAACTTAACATCGTTGCGCCAGTTCAGGCGGCCGAGGAACAGGTTGGTTACGTCCGAATGGAAGTTGAAGACCGAACGGTATCGCTTTATGGCGGATACTCACAGTTACATCCCGGAACCTCATCCGGAGTGCTGGCCAACTCTTCAGTTAGTTTCACCTCGCCTGCGGGATTCTCTGAGAGCAGCAGAATCTGCTGGACAGTCTTCCAAGTCGGCGCGAAGGGACGCGGGCCAGCGGCAAGCTATCTGATAGTGCAACCGCCGAATGGAGATGTGGGTGTTGCGATCCGGGACGATGCGCCATTTCAGCAAGTGCGGCTTTGTACAACGGGATTCCCGAAAATCAGCCTCATCAACAATTGGGACCAGAACCAAGTGATGGTGTTCTATATGAATGGAGTCGTGCAATGATCGCGTTTTTCGACGGACCTCTACATTCCGTAGACAATTCCCGAATTGCAACTGATTGACGAGAAGCAGCAGGCCTATCACTTTCCGCTACTCGCACCTTGGTTCGCTTGGTTCCTTGTCGCTAAAGGGCAGAAGCCGATTTAATGTACCCACACCCCGACTCTATAAGTCGTACTCGCGGGGTCAATTGCTCTCGTAGTTACATTGCAGACCCTTACCTTGGCTGTATTTGCCGAACTGACGTAGGCGGAAAATTGCAACCCAGCAGTTGAGGCGACAGCGGCCGGTACTCCAACAGTTGCCGCATCTCCATCTATGGCCCCAGCCACGGTTATTGTGTTGGTATCGGTACACATATTTGCTGAGATGGAACCTACGTCCTGAGTGATCGTACCCTCGATGTACTTCGCGATGGTCGTACCGCCACCAATCGCAATTTTGTTCGCCTTGATAATGCCATTGACCGTGTCGATGGTCGTACCGCACCCAAGAGCCAAGATAGTGCCGTCTACCTGGTGCGCCTGGCCACAGAACTGCATCACGCCGCCGAAGGTAATCTCTAACGCAGCATGACTGACTGCGGCACTGTTGCCGGTAGTAGCAACTAAATTGTTGTTGCCAGCCTGCCCGCTGCGGCTGACTCCCAGACCAATGCCGTAGGTGCCGCTATTCAACTCGAACTGTGTCATACCCCAAGCGCTCTTCCCGAATCTGAATACGCTTCCGTTGTCGGCAGGCGAATAGTCCAAACCGGAGACGGACCCGGCTTTGGGCGACAAGGTCAGGTTGCCACTGGCTATGTGCATATTTCCCTGTAGTACCGGGATGCGCGAATAGCCCGCCGTTGTTACCGTGCTGTCGCCTAGGATTTGGTAGTCGCCTAGCCCTTTGGACTGTGCCAAAGTCAGGGTTACATTGGTAGGACTCACAGTGTCGGTGAGCGTAGTCGGCCAAGTTAGATTGGCAATGCCGTGCATATACACTGGCCCCTGCCGACCAGCGCCAGTTTGAGAGACTGAGATAAAACTACCCACGATTGGCGCATCGGCCTCGTCCAACCCAGACAGGGTGATGTTGGCCGAGTCCACTATCCTGACTGCATCGCAGTTAGCCGAACCGCCCGACTCGAAGTGCCCCCTAGCGACGTG
>JAOAPL010000209.1 GCA_025462925.1 Acidobacteriaceae bacterium | reverse complement strand
TGGAACTGTTCGCACATCATGGGGCTTTTGATCTGCAACTTGCCGCTACCGGAGATCTTGATGTCGACCAGCACCATACCGTGGAAGATGTGGGCATCACGTTGGGACAAGCATTCGCAGAGGCGCTGGGCGATAAGCGAGGCATTTTACGCGCCGGATATTTTGTGATGCCAATGGATGAAACACTGGGTCTGGCAGCCGTTGATTTTTCCGGACGTGCTGCCGCAGTCGTGGACACCAAAGTTCGCGTGCGGTTGGTCGGCGATTTGCAATCAGAGCTAGTCCACGATTTTTTTGACGGCTTTGCTCGCGGGGCGCAGGCGAATGTGCATGCCCGCGTCCTGTATGGCCGCTCAAATCATCACAAGATTGAAGCGCTGTTTAAAGCGTTTGCGCGGGCGCTGCGGGCCGCGTGCTGGAGAGACAAGCAAATGGCGCGGCTGCTGCCAAGCACGAAGGGACTGTTGTGATCGCAATCGTGGATTACAAGGCCGGCAATCTCGCTTCAGTGAAAAAGGCGTTCGATCATCTGGGTGCGAACATCGTTGTTACAGACGAGCCACAGCAAGTTGCAAAAGCGGAAAAGATTGTACTGCCCGGAGTGGGCCACTTCGCTGCGACCAAAATGTTGGACGATTCAGGCTTGCAGGAAGCAATCGTGGAGAGTATTGGACGAGGGGTTCCCTTCCTCGGTATCTGCGTGGGCATGCAGTGGATGCTGGCGTCGAGCGAAGAGGCGCCCGGAGTTTCAGGGCTTGCGCTGTGGCCTGGCGTTTGCGGGCGGTTCCCTGCTGAAGTGAAATCGCCGCATGTGGGATGGAATAGCTTGCACATGCGCAACAACTCACCGCGTTTGCTACGTGGAGTCGATTCCGGATCGTTTGTTTATTTCACCCATTCGTATCGCGTTCCGCTGATGACTTCGACTTCCGCCGAGTGCGAGTATGGAGGCAGTTTCTCAGCCGCAGTGGAGCAAGAGAACTTATTTGGCGTTCAGTTCCATCCGGAGAAATCGGGCGATGTCGGGCTTAGAATTCTAGACACTTTTTGCAACTTGTGAGTGCCTTCTAAATGAACCACGTTGTGAACATCGCCCTTCCCTCAGGGGCTGAAGCCCGCATCACCAAAGACCCTCAGCGGCACGGCTCTAAGCCGTGCCCTTCCCAGAAGGCGTTGAGCGCGGACTTCAAATGCTAACCAAACGCATAATCGCCTGCTTAGATGTGGACGCTGGCCGCGTGGTCAAGGGCACGCAGTTTCTTGATCTGCGCGATGCCGGCGATCCCGCAGAGCTGGCGGCCGCATATAGTAAAGCTGGAGCCGATGAAATAGTGCTCCTCGACATCACTGCTACGCACGAGAAACGGACGACGCTGCTTGAAACCGTCCGGCGATCCGCAAGAGAGTTATTCGTTCCCTTCACCGTCGGAGGTGGCGTGCGCACTCTGCAGGACGCAGGCGCGATCTTCGACGCAGGCGCGGACAAGATAAGTGTTAACTCCGCCGCGATTGCTGATCCTTCCCTGATCACTTGCATCGGGCACCGTTTCGGCTCGCAGGCGGTGATCGTCGCGATTGATGCCAAGCACAACGGGACCGGCTTCGAGGCATGGACTTCAGGGGGGCGCGTACCGACCGGCAAAGGTGCGGTCCAGTGGGCGAAGGAAGCCGAAGACCGTGGCGCGGGGGAAATTTTGCTGACATCTATGGATCGGGATGGGACTGGCGAAGGATTTGATTGTGATTTGACGCGGGCGGTTGCGCGGTCAGTTCGGATTCCCGTGATTGCATCGGGCGGAGCAGGTGGTGCGCAGCATTTTGTCGAGGTTTTCCGCGAAGGCGCGGCTGATGCGGCATTGGCTGCATCCATCTTTCACTTCAGCTTGAAGTCGATTTCGGAGCTAAAGGAGCAACTACTGGCTGCGGGAATTCCTGTGAGGCTGCCGTGCTGATTCCTTCGATCGACCTCATGGGCGGAAAGATTGTGCAGCTGGTTCAGGGCGAGAAAAAGGCACTGGAGTTCGACAACTTCGACGAGTGGATCGCGCGCTTTTCTTCTTTTCCGCTGGTGCAATTGATTGATCTGGATGCGGCGAAAAGGCGCGGCTCGAACGCGAACTTAATCGAATTCTTTGTGAGAAAGCTTCCATGCCAGGTTGGAGGCGGGATTCGCTCAATCGATAGTGCATGCAGAATACTTGAACTGGGCGCAAGGAGGGTGATCCTGGGTTCGACTTTAATTCAGAACGGCGCGATCAACATCTCGTTTGCGCGGCAGATTGCAAGTGAATTTGGCGCACAGAAACTCGTCTTCGCAATCGACGCGCGGGGCGGGAAAGTTGCGATTCGCGGCTGGCGGGAGATCACGTCAATTACTCCTGTCGAGATGATCCGGGCGCTGGATCCATTCTGTGGCGCATTTCTATATACACATATTGACACCGAAGGTCTGATGTCCGGACTTCCCCTCGGCCCAGTTCGTGAGTTGCGCCAAGCAACCGCAAAACAGCTCATCGCAGCCGGAGGTATTTCAACTCACGAAGAAATCGAGGAGTTGCAGCGTATGGGTGTCGATGCCGTGGTTGGGATGGCGCTTTACCTTGGGCGATTAGCTCTGCCTGATAGTATTCCAATCTCGAAGTGATCTTTTCCGGCGCAACGCCCGGACCAGGAATTTACCAGTGAGCGATGCAAACGCTTTTGCGCCGGGATGGCCGGGC
Source organism: Acidobacteriaceae bacterium (assembly GCA_025462925.1). Classification (GTDB taxonomy): domain Bacteria; phylum Acidobacteriota; class Terriglobia; order Terriglobales; family Acidobacteriaceae; genus JAICLA01. The sequence goes on along the minus strand of JAOAPL010000209.1, from coordinate 406 downwards.
ATTCCTCCGCGCTGGACATCGAGCGCCAAGACCGGAGTGGGGACGGCGCTCAACCGCACCAGCCGCGTGTGGTTCACCTTGAGCCACGGAATTCTGAATGAAATCTATTATCCGCGTGTTGACACGGCCTGCACCCGCGACCTCGGACTGCTGGTAGCGGACGGAAACAATTTCTTCTCGGAAGAAAAGCGGAATTGCAAGTTTGAAATTGGGCCAGTTGAACCGGGCGTTCCTGCCTTCCGGCTGGTGAACACCGAACTTGGTCAGCGATACCGGATTGAGAAGGAAATTTTTGCGGACCCGCACCGCAATGTGGTTCTCCAGAAAATCCGCTTTGTCGACCTAGGTTCGAGCGGACAGCCGGGCGCGGCTGTCGCCACACAAAAATTGTCTTTGTATGCGCTGC
>JAOAPL010000319.1 GCA_025462925.1 Acidobacteriaceae bacterium | reverse complement strand
ACTCAGCGGTTGATGTTTTCGATATCGCCCAAGTAAAAGAACAAGGGCAAGAACAACAGCAACAGCAACCGCAACCGCATTGCTTAACCGCGGATAAAAGACAGATAAGAACGGATTAGGAGCGTTTGTGGTCACGTTCCGATTCTGCTCTGCGATTCAGACAATGAATGATTCCCTGCCTGTACGATGAATAATGCGTCCTACGACAACGCACCTTCATCCAACTCCGGACTGTTTATAATTCTCCCGCATGAGCCCACATAACAAGACATTGCAGCAGAAGCTCGAAGAGCTGAAGCGCCGTGACGCGCTGGCGGAAGCTGGCGGCGGAGCGGAGCGTCGCGAGCGGCAGCACAAAGAAGGCAAGATGGCTGCGCGGGAGCGTATCGAGTTCCTGCTCGATGAGGGCACATTCGAAGAGCTGGACAAGATGGTCACGCACGGATGCCAGGACTTCGGCATGGAGAAGCAGAAGATCTTTGGCGACGGCTTCGTCACCGGATATGGACGCATCGAAGGACGACTCGTTTTTGTCTTTGCGCAGGACTTCACCGTGTTTGGCGGGTCGCTGTCGGAGGCAAACGCGGGCAAGATCGTAAAGATCATGGATACCGCGATGCGAGTGGGCGCGCCGGTGATCGGGTTGAATGATTCCGGAGGGGCAAGAATTCAGGAAGGTGTGATGTCCCTCGCCGGATACGCCGACATATTTTTGCGCAACACGCTGGCGAGCGGAGTGGTGCCGCAGATATCGGCAATCATGGGGCCATGTGCGGGCGGTGCGGTGTATTCGCCGGCGATAACGGACTTCACGCTGATGGTGGACAAGACTTCTTACATGTTCGTGACCGGGCCGGATGTGATCAAGACCGTGACGCACGAAGAGGTCACCAAAGAACAGCTGGGCGGCGCGACTACGCACAATGAGACGTCAGGCGTGGCGCATTTCATTGCGCATGATGATGCGGAATGTTTGTCGATGATCCGCGAGCTGCTGAGTTTTATGCCGTCGAACAATATCGATGATCCGCCGCGAAAGGCATGCACTGATCCGATCGATCGCGCGGATCCAGAACTCGACAGCCTGATTCCCGCGGAATCCAACCAGCCGTATGACATCAAGGATGCCATACAGCGCGTGATGGATGATGGATACTTCTTCGAGGTGCATGACCACTATGCGAAGAACATCGTGGTGGGATTTGCGCGACTGAATGGGCGCTCGGTGGGAGTGGTCGCGAATCAACCGGCGTTTTTGGCGGGAGTGCTCGACATAAATGCTTCCGTCAAAGCGGCGCGCTTCGTGCGCTTCTGTGATGCCTTCAATATTCCGTTGATCACGTTCGAAGATGTCCCCGGATTCTTGCCGGGAACGGTGCAGGAGTTCGGCGGGATCATCCGGCATGGAGCGAAGTTGCTGTATGCGTTCGCGGAGGCGACGGTGCCAAAGATCACGGTGATCACGCGCAAGGCATATGGCGGGGCGTATTGCGTGATGTCGTCAAAGCATATCCGGACGGACATGAATTTTGCGTGGCCGACGGCGGAGATTGCGGTGATGGGACCGGAGGGCGCGGTGAACATCGTTTATAAGCGCGAGTTGGAGAAAGCAAAGAGCGCGGAAGAGATGGCGGCGTTGCGCGCGGAGAAGATCGACGAATTCCGCGAGCGGTTTGCGAATCCGTATGTGGCGGCGGAAAAGGGATACGTCGACGCAGTGATCCAGCCGAGGGAGACCCGCAAGAAATTGATCGATGCGCTGGAGATGCTGCAAGGCAAGCGGGACAAGAATCCACCGAAGAAGCATGGGAATATACCGTTGTAGGACATTTGTGATTGATGATTTGCGATTGGTGATTGAGAGTCAAAAGGAAAATCTTGAACCACGAAGGGCGCGAAGAGCACAAAGGAACACAAAGAGTGCGGCAACGGTGTGGAGATTTTCGCAGCGATCGTCCGGAATATCGCTGGCTACACTTTAATGCATAGATCATTTGACTGCGCCGCTTCGCGGCTGCGCTCAGGATGACAAAATCAAGGAAGGTTCGAGATGGCGAGAGAGGTGCCGATTGGCACGCGGGCGCAAGTCCAGAGAGTAGTGGAGTTCAAGCACACGCTGGCGGCGCATGGGGAATTGCCTCCGGTGCTGTCCACGCCAAACATGATCACGTTGATGGAGTGGGCGTGCTTCGATGCGACCAAGGATTTCTGCGACGGCGATGAGATCACTGTGGGGACACACATCAATGTGTCGCATCGCGCGCCGACTGGAGTGGGAAGCGTTGTGATTGCGGAGGCCGTGCTGGAGAAGATCGATGGGCGCTTTCATATTTTTCGCGTTACGGCGAAGGATGAGAATCAGCAGATCGGTGAGGGGCATGTCCATCGGGCGTTTGTGAGTGTGGGGAAATTCATGAAGAAGATGAACGGCTAGTAGCTAGTAGTTGGTAGTCAGTAGTCAGAAAGTCAAATGCTTGCCACGGATGAACACGGATTTACACGGATAAGGCAAAGTCCAAGGCGAGGTCCCTCCACTGCGCTGCGCTCCGGTCGGGATGACAGTGGATACATGCCGACATTTTGCAGAGCGGTAGGGGTCGCTCACTTTGAAGCCTCCACCAAGACTCCATCGGCCTGAAAACCAGTTTCGGGATAAAAATCTTATGTTAGTGATGTCGAGAAAATGTGTGCCGTATACGCCAGTGTGCGGGAAGTTGAGCGAGATGACGGTGGCGCTAGTGTCGTCGACCGGGGTGTACCTCGAAGGTCAGCCGCCGTTTGGGGATGATACGGACAGTACTTATCGCGTGTTGCCAGGGGATCTGAATCCCGCGGATTTGCGGTTCAAGCATGGACATTACGACGAATCGCAGGCGCAGCAGGATGCAAATACCGTCTTTCCGATGGAACTGTTGCAGGAAATGGCGCGCGAGGGCGTGATCAGGCGCGTGGGGAACAAGAACATCGGGTTTCGCGGGTTCTCGACCAATTTGAAATTCATGTACGAAGAAGTGGCGCCGGCGATTGCGGCGGAGATTGAGCGGTCGCAAGCAGAGGGCGTGGTGTTGACGGGCGGATGTCCCGTGTGCCATCGCGTGGTGGTTGCGGTGCAGCGGGAGATTGAAGCCAAGGGGATTCCGACGGTGCTGATCACGGCGGTGCCGGCGGAGTCGAAGATCATGCGTCCGCCGCGTTCGATTCATCCGGTTGGAAGCAAGCCTGGGCACGTCTTGGGAAGCGCGGGCGAGCGGGAGAGGCAGCGCGCCGTCTTGTTGGAGGCGTTGCGGCAGTTTGAAATGCAGCGCGTGCCGGGAGAGATGGTGGAAATCAGTTTTTAGTTTTTAGTTTCTCGTTTCTAGTAAACGCCGAAACGCATTGCCATGGGTTGGACGCGAGCCTCAAATCTGAAAACACAAAGGACACCAAGGAAAACGAAGGACACGAAGGAATTCAGGGCGTGGGATGTCGTTTGTTTGGCGATTAGTGCAAAGGCATTACGGAGCGGCGCTTTTTGTTTGATGGTTAGTGCAAAGGCATTGTTCACCCGTCCCTGCGGGGGAATATCAAGAGCAACAGCGTAGCCGCGGATGAACGCGCATTTGCGCGGATGAAACCACCCGATATTTTTCCCGCCAGCCAAAAGCCATAGGAATCCTCCGTTAGGCTGCGGGCTCACAACGCCACAACACAAGAGCAACTCCGTTTATTCCGTCCGAATCCGAGTGTTCACGATTGGCCGGGATATTCTCATGATTCCGCGCTCAATCAGGGACTGATCGGGAGATGGCATGGAACTGCTTCTGTTTATTTTGATCACAATCACACGGCCAACACGAACAACAAGGGTTCAACCAGCAGTACATGTTATCGACATTGTGAGGCCCACCAGGACAGCTAGATTTTAGTAGAACGGCGAAGTTGAATAGATTCGTCCCTGCATCACTGTGGGCGATCCGGATTGGTGTGCTCAGGACGACAAACCTCTTGGAGCAACTCTGACCCCCCAGATTGCATCCGAATTCGTGCGAGTCGGGATTGGGCGCACCTTCAATTTTTAGCGCACTCGAGCCAGTCCCGATCCCCCCTTTTCCCCAGGTATGACAAATAGCCGGTCCATTTTGTTGGTTGATGATGAAGTCAATGTTGCGCGCACACTGCAGATGGTGTTCGAGCGAGAGGGCTACAAAGTCACTGCCGCGTATAGCGCGCGCGAAGCCTTGAAGGTCTTCGAAGACGGTCTGCGCACGGATGTGGTTATCACCGACCTCAACATGGAAAAGGACGACATTGGGCTGGATGTGGCGCGGGCGGCGCAGAAGTTGAAGCCGCGTCCTCTGGTGGTGATCTGCACGGGATACGCGAATATCGAAAATTCCGCCCTGGCGTTGGAGATGCGAGTGGATTACCTGGTCACGAAACCGGTGGACCTGGACGAATTAAAGCAGGCGCTCACGTTAATGCTGAGCCGCAAACGCACTGCAACAACGAACCGTAAGAGAAACACGAAAGCGTTGGCCAATGGTTAAGACACGCAAGGACGAAGTGCCGAGGCTCGCGCTGCTGGTGCATCCGAACGTGTCATTCCTGACGGCTTTGCAACATTCTTTCGAAGCGAAAGGCGTCCACTCGGTGGTGGCGCGTGACCTGCCGACCGCTTTGCTGGCGCTGAACCAGCACGATTTTGGCATGGCGGTGATCAATTCCCGGGTCACGGAAGAGGGCGATGGATGGGCGTTGGCGGGGGTGGTGCGCCGGATGTTCGGTCGAGCGCATGTTGCGGTGACATGCGAAGAGAAGAGTGTGCTGTCGCTACAATCGACGATCAATCATGGGCTGAACCAGCTGTTTGATAAGAACACTGACAGCGATCAGGTAGTGAGCGCGGTGTTGTCGAAGATGAGTGGGAATGAATCATTGATCCAATGAAACGCTTCGCGAACATGCAGGAATTATGCGCTTGCACTCTTCGGATCAGGCATAGTGGCCACAATCGTCAGCACGGATCAACACGGGTGTGATGCAGCACGGCCTTGACGCGGTCATTGGGGCCGACCAAAAGAAAACTCTTCCCCGAGTTCTTGCACGAGACATGGGCGTTCACAATACATCCGATTCCCGCTGAATCAACGTAGGTAATCTGGGTAATGTCGAAGATAGTGTTCGCTGCCGGCAGCTCGCGAAATTTGTCTTGAAAGCTGAAAATGTTTGAGAGGGTTAATGCGCCGGTGAGTTTGAAAATCCTCTCGTCCGGTTTTGATTCGATGATTTCTAGGGTTAATACGGGATCGTTTACCATAGCCTCGAAATCCTACGTGAGCGCGACAGTGACTACAATGACCCGCAGCATGTTTTAATCGAATTTTCACAATTGCTCCCCGCGCCCAAGCTTCAACTGCAGTAAACGCACATAATCCAGCGCAAAATAAAGAGCTCCTGCTTTCCTGTGTGATTTTCCGATGAGTAGACGACTGGCGAATATACTCAAAGGGCTCCCTCGCTGCGCTCGGGATTTTTAAAAGAGAATGTCCTTTTCATACAAGATAGAGAATACCTGCGGCGCGGCGCGTGCCGGGCGGATGATGACTGCCCACGGTGAAGTGGAGACGCCTGTCTTCATGCCCGTGGGGACGCTGGCGACGGTGAAAGGTGTCCCGCAGCATCTTCTTGAAGAGCTGGGCGTGCAGATCCTGTTGAGCAATACATATCACCTTTATCTGCGTCCGGGAGCGGAGCAGGTGCGGCAGATGGGAGGGCTGCACAGGTTCATGTCATGGGAGCGGGCGATCCTCACGGATTCCGGTGGATTCCAGGTTTTCAGTCTCAATGATCTGCGCAAGGTGAGCGAGGAGGGCGTGAAGTTTCGCTCGCATCTGGATGGATCGTCACATATGTTCACGCCGGAGAGCGCGATGGAAGCGCAGATCGCGCTGGGCGCGGACATCATCATGGCCTTTGATGAATGCACGGAATATCCGGCGGATAGGTCGCGGGCGCAGATGTCGATGGAGATGACGTCGCGATGGGCCAAGCGGAGTAAGGAACAGTTTGAGAAGAAGAAGGGTGAGGTGCCGTGGGGAAGGCAGCTGTCGACTGTCAGCTCTCAGCTATCGGCTGAGCAAAGTCAAAGGCTTGAACCGCAGAGGACGCAAAGTAACGCGGAGGAGGGGCGGAGTGAACACCTAGGCAAGAGTAGTTCAGCGAGCAAGGAAGCTAAAGCAAGTGACACAGCCGAGGGCGGCTGTGCCACACGCGATGGAGAAACGCAGGCGCTGTTTGGGATCGTGCAGGGTGGGACTTATCAGGATTTGCGCATTGAGTCGGCGCGGCGGACTGTGGAGATTGGATTTCCGGGGTATGCGATTGGGGGATTAAGTGTCGGGGAGCCGCGACATTTGACTCGGGAGGTGATTGAGGCGACGTTGCCTCATCTGCCCGAAGATAAACCAAGATATGTGATGGGTGTGGGGTATCCCGAGGAGATTGTGGAGTACGCGGCGATGGGTGTGGACATGATGGACTGCGTACTGCCGACGCGGGCGGCACGTCATGGATTGTTGTTCACGTCCGAGGGCCGATTGAACATCAAAAACAGCAGGTTTGCACAAGACCAAGGGCCTCTCGATCCGAAGTGCGGATGTTGGGTCTGCGCGCGATACACGCGGGCGTACCTGCGGCACCTGTTTGTGTCGGGAGAAGGGTTGGCGGGGCTGCTGAATACGGCGCATAATCTGGCGTACTACCTTGACACTATGCGCTCTGTACGTCATGCTATAAGGCTTGGGGAACTCCCCGGACTACTTTCCAGTGTGCGTTCGCTTGCGGCTGCGACACGCGAAAGAGATCCCGAGAAAAAGCACGAATGAAGCAGTTTCATAGTGGTCTTCCCGCCCAGCAGATCCAGGACGGGTCACCCCGCTGACGAGCCGAATCATTCAAGAAGGAACTTTCCCGCGGTAACCAGAAAAGAAAAACCAAAGCTGCGCAATAGCACTGGTGTGCAATAGGCCACGGCCCGAGAATACTTCGGCGCTGAAGTCAGTCAAAACTCAGAATTCAGAAGGTAATCCAAGACTTTGTTCGGTTCGATGCTCTCAGGAAGTTTTGATGTGTCAGTGGCCGCCCTGCTGGCGCAGGCCAGTGGCGGTGGTTTCGGCGGGATCATCGGGTTTTTGCCGCTAGTTTTTATCTTTGGCATTTTTTATTTTTTGCTTATCCGTCCGCAACAAACAAAACAGAAGAAGTGGCAGGCGATGCTGGAGACGCTGAAGAGCGGGGACAAGATCATCACCAGCGGCGGGATCAAAGGAACGATCATCGCGGTAAAAGACGACAGTTTTCATTTGCGCGTGCCGCCCGACAACTTGCGCATTGAAGTGGTGAAGAGTGCGGTAGTGACGGTGGTGGCGGAAGACAGTAGTCAGTAGTCAGTAGTCAGGAAAGTGGTTAGTGACTAGTGGCTAGTAAGAGCGATCGAATTTACAACTTAGGTGTTCGAATTTATTTATGAAGAAGAATCTTGAAATCAAGACCGGGGTCATCGTAGCCATCCTGCTGGTTTTTTTGTGGGGGATATTTTTAGGCAGGGACCCGCAAGAGAGCGTGAAAAAGATGAAGGAAGCTGCCGCCCAGAAGGGTTTGGGCGCGGCGGTGCTCGCGGGGCTCCAGCAGAACATTCATCTAGGGCTCGATCTTAAGGGCGGCACACACCTGATCCTGCAAGTGATGGTGGATGAGGCTGTTAATTCCGAGACAGAGCGCGCGGTGGAGCGGCTTAAGGAAGACCTGAACTCAAAGAACATTCCGTTCACCGAAATATCGAAGCCCACCGACCGCGTGGACCAGGTACTGGTCAAGGGAGTTCCGCCGGAACAGACGACCGCGTTGCGCGATTTCGCCTCGGAATCACTGGCGGAATATGACATTTCCTCCAACGCAGACAATGCGCTTGTTTTGACCATGAAGCCGAGCATCGTGCGCGACATTAAGACCCGCGCTGTGCAGCAGTCGATGGAGACCATACGTTCGCGCATCGACACCTTGGGCGTGTCCGAGCCGACTATCCAAGAGCACGGGTTGGGCGAAAACCAGATTCTTGTGCAGCTGCCGGGTGTGGATGATCCCAGTCGCGTGAAGGACATCATTCAATCCACTGCCATGCTGCAGATCAAGCAGGCGTTTGGCGGTCCATTCGCGACCGAGCAGGAAGCCGCGCAAAATGCGGGAAGCCTGGTAGACAAAATCATTCTTAAAGGCTCCAGCGCAACCAAGGGCGGTGGCGGCGATGCATATTATGTGGTGTCGCGCAGTTCGGTGGTGGCGGGACGCGATGTACGCCGGGCAGAGGTAGGGCGCGATGAGGCGGGTCGTCCGGATGTAGGATTCGATCTGACCGGAGAAGCAGGACGCCGATTCTCGCAGTTCACTTCCAGCAACATCGGAAATCTGCTGGCGGTAGTGCTGGACAACAAAGTGCGCGAAGTTGCCACGATCCAGAGCGAGATTCGGGATCGAGGAAGAATCTCCGGAAATTTCACTGACCAGTCGGCGAGCGACCTGGCGCTGATCCTGAACTCGGGCGCATTGCCGGCGAGCATTCGTTATCTCGAAGACCGCACGGTGGGCGCGTCGCTTGGACTGGATTCGATCAAGGCCGGCGTGACTGCGGCGTTGGTAGGAATGGCGCTGGTACTGATCTTCATGTTGATCTACTACCACGGCGCGGGCATCAACGCGGACCTGGGTCTGTTTTTGAACCTCATCATCCTTCTCGGATTCATGGGATTCAGCGGAGCCGTGCTGACGCTGCCGGGGATTGCGGGCGTGATCCTCACCATCGGTATGGGCGTGGATTCGAACGTGCTGATCTTCGAGCGTATCCGTGAAGAGCTGCGCGCGGGGAAGATGCCGGCGCAGGCGGTGGATCAAGGCTTTGCGCGGGCCTGGGTCACGATCATTGACACGCACATCACGACCATCGTTTCCGCGTTGATCCTGTTCCTGTTCGGAACCGGGCCGGTGCGGGGATTTGCAGTGACGCTGGCATTCGGTCTCGGGGCAAACTTATTTACGGCGGTGTTCGTATCGCGCGTGATCTTCGATGCGATCTTGAGCAAGAAGCAGCGCGGAGAAGCGCTGAGTATATAAAAGCATTTGTGATTTGCAATTTGTGATTTGAAACCGGCTGTGCACGAATCCAAGCCGATTTGGAAAAGTTAAGGGAAACCAAGTGGAATTTTTTCGCAATGTAAACGTAGATTGGATGTCGAAGAAGTGGTACTTCCTCGGCTTCTCGCTGATTGTGACCGTGGCTGGGCTGCTATCGATCTTCTTCTGGCACGGCATTCCGCTAGGGGTGGATTTCAGGGGCGGCACAATTATCACCGTGAAGTTTTCCGAACCGGTGCATGAAGACCAGATTCGCGACGCGGTGAGCAAGGCGGGTGTGAAAGATGCGCGTATCCAGAGTATCGGCCCAGCAGCCAATAGCGAGTTCATCATTGCCCTGGAAGAGAAAGCAGCGGACGAACGAGCGCTGGATTCAGGTCGGCAGACGATCATCGGTGCGCTGAACAATTCTCCATTTGCAGGAAAGTATCAGGTCCGCAATGTGGACATTGTCGGGCCGCAAGTGGGAAAGCAACTGCAAAGCCAGGCGTTCTGGGCAACCATGTATTCGCTTGCGGGAATGCTGATCTACCTGTGGTTCCGGTTTGAACTCATCTATGGTGTGGCCGCTGTGGTGGCTGTTTTCCATGACACCTTGTTCACTCTAGGTGTCTTCTCCTTGACGAATACAGAGATAAGCCTTACCGTTATCGCCGCCATCCTTACACTCATTGGTTACTCGATGAACGACACAATCGTCGTTTTCGACCGAATTCGCGAGAACCTGAAACTAAGCAGGCGCGAGTCGATGAGGGAGTTGGTCAATAAGAGCATCAACCAGACACTTAGCCGGACCATCCTGACCTCCGGACTGACGTTTCTGACGGTGATCTCCCTGTATTTGTTTGGTGGGCAGGTATTACATGGGTTTTCCTTTGCACTGGTAATAGGCATCTTAATAGGTACATATTCCTCGATCGCGGTGGCAGCCCCCATGCTGGTTGCGTATCAGGAATCGAGAGCGGAAAAGCAGGGCCGATTGTCCGCCAAGCAAGTAGAGGCAAAGCGGGATAGGGTTAGGGCCTAGTTTTTTCGATCCGAAGATCAGAAGTTTAGGGCCGCCGCAAGGTGGAATTAGATGTTGACCGGCCACAAGCTTTTTTCCTTCCCTGGTGGGAGCAAAATGACCGGCTCTGGTGTCTATTAGTTTAGAGATAGTCCCTGAATGGAGTTAAGGCATGTTTGAAGACAGCCTTGTAGAATCCGCCGGCAAGTTCAAGAGCAAGAGGGGTATGACGACGCTGTTGTCCTTTGGCCTGCAATTTGCGCTGGTCGGCGTCCTGATCCTGATCCCTTTGATCTATACGGAAGCGTTGCCGACCAAGCAGCTCATGACCATGTTGGTCGCTCCGCCGCCGCCGCCACCGCCACCGCCACCACCGCCCGCAGAAGTCCACGTGGTTAAGAAAGTCACCACCGATATCGTTGATGGCGCTCTGCGAACCCCTACCAAGATCCCCAAAAAGATTGAAAAGATCGTTGAAGACGAAGCCCCGGCACCAGCAAATTCTGGAATGATGGGCGGCGTCCCCGGCGGAGTTCCGGGTGGAGTTGGAGGCGGAGTCCTGGGTGGAGTGTTGAGCGCGGCCAATACGCCGCCGCCCAAGGTAGCGCCACAGAAGGTCCGAGTATCTTCAGGCGTTGCCGCGGGAAACCTGATATCGCCGATCAGGCCGACGTATCCGCAGATCGCTAAGCAAGCGCGTATCCAAGGGCAGGTGGTGATTCAGGCCACCATCAGCAAAAACGGCACGATTGAGAACGCGCGTGTGATCAGCGGACATCCGATGCTGGTTCAAAGCGCTCTGGAAGCCGTAAAGCAGGCGCGATACAAGCCGTATCTGCTGAGTGGAGAGCCTGTAGAGGTTGAAACCACCATCAATGTGAACTTTACGTTGGGTGGATAGGTCGAAAGGGGCCCCAATCCCGGCGCTCATTTCTCGTGAGTGGCGCGGGCAAAAGGCTGGGAAAGATGGCCTTGGCGCAGGTTGAGTAATCTGCATCCTATTTGGGTGCATATTCAGAGTGGCTGCCCTGGGTGGCCCGCGATGAGTGCAAAAGGGTCTAGGAAAGATGTAAGTGATAGCAGGCAAGTCGATCAAGCAGTACGGCCATTGTTCAGTCTTCTAATTCACAGATTTGAGATGGAAAAAGTTCTACGAGGAGAAATTTAACGCATGTTATTCGAAACTTTCGCAGCTAAAGCAAGCGTTCTCATCCCGGCGACTCTGGCCATGTTTCAAGAAGGCGAAGTTGCTTGGGACCCGGTCTCCATCGCAAAACAGATGGGCTGGGGAGGGAGAATCGTAACCGGAATCCTTTTCGTGATGTCGGCGTGGTCAATCGGCGTGATGATCGACCGCTACATCGCATTCAGCGCAGCACGCAAGCAGTCGCGCTCGTTCGCACCGGCAGTAGCCGGCGCATTGCGCGATGGCAAGATCGAAGAAGCCATCCGCATTGCAGAACGCAACAAGAAGAGCCATCTGGCCAAAGTGGTCACGGCTGGATTGCAGGAGTTCCGGGCGCATACGGATTCCAATGAGATCTCCGGTGAGCAGGTGGAAGCCAGCAAGCGCGCCTTGGAGCGCGCCGAAGCGATTGTCCACGCCGAATTGAAGCGTGGATTGAGCAGCCTGGCGACAATCGGTTCAACCGCGCCGTTCGTAGGACTGTTGGGTACGGTGGTTGGTATTTTGACCGCCTTCCAGAAGATCAGCCAAACGAAAACTGCTGGATTGGCGTCAGTGGCCGGCGGTATTTCTGAAGCGCTGGTAACGACCGCAGTGGGACTGTTTGTGGCCATCCCGGCCGTGATGATGTTCAACTATTTCACGGGCAAGGTGGAAGCGTTCGACGTAGAAATGGACAACTCCTCCAGCGAGCTGGTGGACTACTTCATCAAACGCAGCGGCCGTAGCAAGTAAACGCAATACGTTTTTGGAGTCAACCTAAATGGCAATGGCAACGAAGCTCGGTAACTACAACTCAGACATCAACGTCACGCCCATGGTGGACGTGATGTTGGTGTTGCTGATCATCTTCATGGTGATTACGCCTATGTTGCAGAAGGGTGTCAACATTGAGATGGCGAAAACCAAGAATCCAATCGCTATGGAAGATGCCGACAAGGAAGATGCTGTTCTGATCGCAGTGGAACGGGACGGGCAGGTTTACTTTGACACCGAGAAGGTCAACTCTCCTTCTGAACTCACAACCAAAGTGCAGGACAAGCTTAGCAGTCGCCAGGACAAGAAGATCTACATCAGGGCGGATGCACGAGCTAAGTACGGCAAAGTGGTTGAAGTTGTGGACGACGTTCGTGCTGCGGGGGTTGACCAGGTGGGATTGCTGACGGAGCAGATCCAGAAACCGGGCGCTGCACCACCCCCACCGCCTACCGCGCCCGGCAAATAGCCAGCGGATGGTTAGTAATCGAAATAGCTGAGGAGAATTAGTTATGGGAATGGCAATCGGTGGCGCGGGACACCAGAAGGCGGACATCAACGTAACTCCGTTGGTCGACGTTTTGCTGGTGCTGCTGATCATCTTCATGGTGATCACCCCGCTTACGCCCAAAGGCCTTGACGCGCTGGTACCGCAGCCGCCGAAGGACAAAAAGGAACAACCGGACACCGACCGCACTGTAGTGGTGCAGGTCATCGCGCAGCCAGGAAACCGTCCGGCACTCAAGATCAACCAGGACGATGTGACTTGGGAAAACCTGGAAGGCAGGCTAACGGACATCTATAAGACGCGCGCGGAAAAAGTGCTGTTCGTGAAAGGCGATGACAAGCTGAGTTTTTCAGATGTCGCGCAGGTCATTGACATTGCTCACTCAGCCGACCTCAGCATGAAGATCGGTTTGATCACCGCAAAGGTTGAAGCTGGCCAGTAGGTCCTGCAGAAGTTTAAGGGCGCGGACTTTGAACAGTAGATCAGAGTCCGCACCCAAGGTTTAGAGGCCGCCCACGTAGAAGCGGGCCGTAATTCCCACCTAGAAGTTCCGGCAAGGAGATTAAAAGCCGCATGAAATCAAGGCAGAATATCATCGGGAAGATCAGCATCAGCATTGCAGCGATGGCAGTCCTGCTGGCCACTTCCGGATGCACCAAGCTGAGGGCCCGCGACCAATTAAACAAGGGCGTCCAAGCATATAAGGCGAGCAAGTTTGAAACCGCCATTGAGAAGTTCAAGAACGCGATCGAACTGGATCCGGGCTTGGATGTTGCCAAGTTGTACCTGGCGACGGCGTGCGTGGCCCAGTACGTTCCCGGAGGCGACAATCCGGAGAACGTCCGCATGGCGGATTGCGCAATCGACCAGTATAAGAAAGTCCTGGATACGACTGACGCGCCCAAAGCGACACAAGTGCTCAGCACCAAGGGACTAGCTTCGCTCTACTTCAACATGAAGAAGTTCGATGATGCCAAGACTTTCGACAAGAAAGCTATTGCCCTTGATCCCAATGACCCGGAGAATTACTACTCGGTCGCAGTCATCGATTGGACGCAAAGCTACGTGCCGCGCATGGAAGCCCGGCAGCGGCTGGGACTCAAAACTGAGGATCCGATCAAGGACAAGAAAGTTTGCGAAGACCTAAAAGCTAAGAACCAAGCAAACGTAGACGAGGGCATTCAGATGTTGCAGAAAGCCATTGAGCTTCGAAAAGATTACGACGATGCGATGGCCTATCTGAACCTGCTCTATCGCGAACGTGCTGATTTGCATTGCGGCGATCCGGAAGGCCGTGCTGCTGACATCAAACTGGCTGATGAGATGGTAGAAAAAACCATGGCCACGAAGAAGATGAAAGCTGAGAAGGCGAACGAGCAACACGGAATCGTGCTGGACCAGCCCAACAAAGAG
>JAOAPL010000313.1 GCA_025462925.1 Acidobacteriaceae bacterium | reverse complement strand
CATGATGGCTTCTCCTATTTGGAGCGACTATCAAGTGGTTCGGCTGGCGAAGGTCACTCGATAAAGAGAAGTTAGCAGCTTGGGAAATGCATGTCTGGTCAATAAAGCTCACAGTGGCAGATGTGCTCAACAAGAGCGTCGATGAGAGAGCGCCGATAGTCAGTTTCCCGCTAACCACCTGGAATGCACTCGATATTCGTTCGCAACAGTTTTGAGTGAGGCACATCTATATACCATTATCCTGGAATGTCTTGCGAGTCAGGTATGTGTTCTTTTTGAAGAACGGCAGGAGGTCGCAAACCTGTACTTTCTAAAGTTTAAGTGCCTTAGATTCGCCAGAGTCAACGCGACATTTTTGTTAAGAGCAAGAGAATCGCCACGAAAAGCACAACCTCAGGCGCAGCGATGAACAGCCCTATTGCGATAGCAATGAACGATACGGACGTCAGAGTAGTTGTGAAAGAGATGGGAAAAGCCAAGACCAAGCAGAAGGTTGAAAATGGTGTTGTAAAGAATTGAAAATGATTCCATGAATTCGCGAAGTTAATTTGAAAGATTGTTCTGAAGTTAGAGACTTTCAATATTCCATCTTTGGCTCACGAGTTCTGTTTGCAAGTGAGCCTATTTGACTCATTCGAGAATTTCCTTAATATGAAAGGGAGTCAGCGCGAATAATTCAGCTATAGAATGTTGGCTTCCCAAGCCGATTGTCGCGGATTCGATTCCCGTCTCCCGCTCCAGTCCATTACGTTTTCTTCCTTTGTCTTCCAGGGCGATCTAGCGCAACTTGAATACTCAACTCGAATTGGAGATGTGGTAACTGCGTTTCTGGCTTTCCACCTCCAGCAACGTAATTACCACCTGGAGCTAACGGACTGAGTGCACCTTTTATCAGTGACGATTGGCCATCAAAAATGATTTCGTCGATCAACTCTCTCAATATCTGCTGTTTTGTCTCGGGTTCCGGCGAACTTAGACGATTACGGAATTGAGCACATACCGCGTTGATGTCTTTGATAGACCATCTTTTCGTTTGTTGAACCGGCGAGTCTGGGATTGCATTTTTCGGATGCTGAGGGATTCAAACTGTTCCACGAGTTGCTTCGTATTCAATGCTTTAGTCCCGCAGGCAGCAATTATTCTGGCTTCTTCTTCGTCGAAATATGACCGCAGAGAAGCGGAGGTTGGATGTCGAATATTTTGCCGGCGGGTACACCGACGCCAGCCGATGGTGGAAGGATGAACCAGCGAAATGTACCTACGAGTCAATCAGCCAGATAATGTGTCTTGAAACGGAAATGCCCCGGAAGAGTTGGCCTGGCTACACTTTTGGCTACACTTTTCACGTTTTTGGCTGTAGGATGTTGCTGGAACCGGCTGGAAACTGCTGGTTCACAACATCGTCTCAAAGCTGTGAAAACAGCAGGCGAATCAAGGTTTTAGTATCCTTATTGGGATTTTTCCGATACGGTTGCTGAGAATCCCTCTCTCTCCGCCATTATTCTTTTCTGCTTTATGCTGCAAACTTTTTCATTCTTTCAACGTTGTGCCTTCAACTCCTTCGCTAACTGATCCAGTGCAGCAGCTTCTGCGGTGATCGCCTTAGCCACGCGGGCAATCTCCGTTTCCGCTTCTGCATAGCGTTCCTGTTCAATGCCTTCACGGACACCGGGCAGCGTCTTGGCACCGTAGCCGGTGTACCACCCCGGCGCGTAGATGAGGTGCTTGTACCACGGACGCCGCGGCAATCCGCCATCGTCGGTAAGCAAACGTTCGGCTGCAATCAGGCGCGTATTGATGGCCTTCAACTGCTCCGGCGTGAGCGGTTGCGAAGCAGTGGTTGCGGCAGTGACGGCTTTGTCGTAGGTCTCTGCGCTCTTTTGAAGTGAAGCCAGCGCATTCTCCAGTGGAGCGAAATTCAGGAATGGCGGGACCTGCTTTTTCGGCGGAGCGAACGTTGGACGCTTGGGGTCAGAGACCGCTTCGAAGACACCTTCATCGATGCGGGTGTTGTCTTCAGTGATCGAGTCTTTGCGGTCCTGCCAGAGTTTCTTCACTTCGGTCGTGTACTTCGCGACTGTGTCTGCAACATTGCCGAAGCGCAGGGGCAGAACGTCTGCGTCCGCCAGTCGCATCACTGCGGTACCGACTGTTTGCGAGAGTGCGCGGCCGTAAACAAAGGTCGTATCTGAAAAATGCGTGTACCAGTAGAAATCGTCATAGACGGAGTGATAGATTCCGCCTTCGTCCTCACCGGAAAAGCCCAGGTTCAACGACGCCACTCCGAGATGGTCGATGAAAGCGGTGTAGTCGCTGCCCGAGCCGAGAGCGTCGATACGCAGATCAGCGCGGGTGCGCGCATCTTTGCGCGTTTCAGGAGTGGCTGTCGTGATGGCGTGGGCCTGTGAGCGTTTCCAAACGGAAGTATTCTTTTCCGGATCGGTGACGTCCTTGGTCACGCCGTTGATAAAGCCTTCCAGAGAATGCGAGCCTGCGGCTTCGAAGAATCCACGCCCGTTGCCGTCGGTATTGATGTACACGGCGGCGTGCTGACGCAACTCCTCTGCATGAGTCTCAGCCCATTCTGTCGATCCAAGGAGCATGGGTTCTTCGCCGTCCCACGCGGCATAGATGATGGTGCGCCGCGGCCTCCAACCTTGCTTCACCAGTTCGCCAAGAGCGCGCGCCTCTTCCAGCAGAGTGACCTGTCCGGAAATTGGGTCCTCAGCGCCGTTCACCCATGCGTCATGATGATTGCCGCGGACGATCCAGATGTCGGGCTCAACAGCGCCCGGAATCTTTGCGATCACGTCATAGATCTTCTTCGTGTCCCAATTCGATTCCACTTTCAAATGTACTTTCGCAGGGCCGGGGCCAAGCCGATAGGTGATTGGGAGTGCGCCGCGGAATGATTCCGGAGCAACCGGACCGCGCAATGCCGCGAGCAATGGCTGCGCATCGCCGTAAGAAATGGGCAGTACCGGAATCTTGGTGATGGTGGGCGCTTCGCTTAATGGGATTCGCTTTGCATCAGGCGTGGCGCCAACGCCAGGAGTGACTGGATCGCCGGGATAAAGCGGCATGTCCAAAACGCTGCCACGCTGGACGCCATCTTTCGGACGCATCGGCCCTTCGGGAAATACTGCATCTTGCGCATAGCCGTCATCGGCTGGATCGGAATAAATCAAACAGCCGACGGCGCCGTGCTCGGCGGCAAGTTTCGGCTTGATGCCGCGCCAGGAATGTCCGTACTTGGCGATCACGATGGCGCCCTTCACCGATACGCCTTCGCGTTGCAGCCTTTCGTAATCTTCGACGACACCATAGTTCACGAAGACCAGCGGTGCGGTGACGTCGCCATCGCGCGAGTAGGCGTTATAGCTGGGTAGCTGTTCGGACTTTTGCGCGCTGGTGGGATCTCCCGGCACGATGGGTTCATCCAGCTTTGCCGTAAATTTTGTTGGCTCCAGCATTTCGACAACGCGCGTCTTGGGCGTGGGAAACACGACATCGAACGATTCGATCTGGGCGTCCCATCCCCACTCTTTGAATTTGGAAAGAATCCATTCGGCGTTGGCTTTATCGTAAGCCGAGCCAACATGGTGCGGACGCGCACTCAGGCGTTCCATATATTGGCGCTGGTTTTCGGGCGAAGGAATGGCCTTGAATTTCTCCTCCCACTGCCGTTCAGAGGCCGCGCTTGCGGAGGTGAATCCCAGAAGCGCAGGCGAAGCGGCGGGTGTTGTTGTCTGTGCGAATACCGGAGCGAAAAATTGCAAAATAAGAACAATGGAGATGAGTCGTCGCATTCAAGAGTCCTATATGAAGATGGTTTGGACGGCAGGAAATCAGTTTCGCGGATTATACAGCGGCGGCGGCGACCAGGGGTTTCTGATCGAGTTCCTTGCGCCAGCGGATGTGTCCCGCTATGCACATCACCAGGAATACCAGATACAAGAATGCGGTGAGATAGAGCGACTTATAGATGTAAAGCCCGATGTAGATCACATTGGCCACATTCCATATCGACCAGTTCTCCAGAATCTTGCGGCTCATCATGTATTGCGCCGCGAGGCTTAGGGACGTGGTGGTTGCATCGCCCCAAGGTACAGTGCTGGTGGTCTGGGTCTTCAGGAGCCACGTGATCGCCAACACACTCAATGCCGTGGCCGATGCGATCCACATGGCGTGCACCCGCGTCACCCGCGTCACTTTTAGCTGCGTGTGCTGTTCCCCGCCCCGCTGCCAGCTCCAAAACCCGTAAATGGAGATGACGATGTAGAGCACTTGCAGGCCGCAATCCGCGAAGAGGCCGCTTTGCCAGAAGACGATCACATAAAGAACATTGTTGGCGATTCCGATCGGCCAATTCCAAATGTTCTGCTTCACTTGCAGGCCGACGCACACCGCGCCGGTGATGAATCCCCAGATCTCCAGCCAATTCATCAGTGCGCCACAAACTCACTGACAGTCTTGATGAACAAGTTCGGTTGATCGACAAAAGTCATGTGCCCGCTGTTGGGCAGGATCACCAGCTTCGATCCTGCGATTTTGGCGTGCATCTCTTTTGACATCTTGGGATCACTTTCATCGAATTCGCCCACCAGAATGAGTGTGGGAGTTTTTATGGTGGAGAGCTTGTCGAGATATTCGACGGCCGCGAGATTGCCATCGACAACGAACTCGCCGTGCGAACCCCACATCTCGCGATAGACATCCCATGCAGTGCTGGTGTTTCCGCCTGCGGGATCGTAATTCGGGTCAGGATGGTTGCGATATAGAAACGGAAAATACCCCGGGCCCCAGGCCAGCTTTGCGTATTCATCGGGATATCTGCCGTGCTCCCATGCTGCGCCTTTGCCGAAGAGTCCCGCGGCTTCAAACTCGTCCACGCGCTTGCGGGCGCTGGGATCCATGTTGCGCTTCATCGCTGCCAGCGCCTCGTTCAGTTCTTTGGTGCTTGCGAATGTGCTGCCAAGAATCAGGTGCGAGAGGTTCTGCTGATACTTCAGCGCATAGGCCTCGGCCAGCACTCCGCCGGCGGAATGTCCAAGCAGGCTGATTTTGCCAAGGCCCAGCGCCTGCCGTACCGATTCAATGTCCTCCACCATATTGGCGACGGTGTATTGCTTCGCGTCTTCGATCTTCGACGAGCGTCCGGAGCCACGCTCATCGATGAAGACAAGTTTGTTGGTGCGCATCAGAGGCAGCAGGTGCGGGAGCAAGTAATCATGCGATGCGCCCGGGCCCCCGTGAACGACCATCAGCGGAGTCCCGCGTCCCAGGACCTTGTAGTAGATCAGCGCTCCATGGCTGTCGACGAAGCCCTCCTGCATCGGATACAGATTCTTAGGAGCGGCGGTCTGAGAAAAACTGAGGCAAGAAAATAGGACGAATAATGCGCCAAATGCCAATCGAATGTTTCGCATGGGCGGGAATTCTAGCACGCGACGGCAAGCACGATACTCGGTGATTCGCATGGGACACCGCAGCCGTAGAAAATTGCATCCATCTCAGGAGAGGTGGAGTTTCCGATGTCGACGCTAGCGCACGCCCCCAACGTTTTCCAAAACTTGAATGAATCTCTTGCTACCTCCGGCACCAACAAGACCGTTTTTGGCGAACCCGTTACTTCCGGCGACATAAAAGTGATTCCCGTGGCCCGCGTGGCCTACGGCTTCGGAGGAGGCTCAGGAATCTTGAGTCGCGGCTCAGCAGAACCCCGCGGGAGAGAGGGTATGGGCGGCGGTGGTGGAGTTATGGCCATCCCCGTCGGAGTGGTCGAAATCACGCCCAATGGCACGCACTGGATCCCGTTCGGCCAGAAGAAAAGAGTGGCTCTGGCATTTGCGGCGGGAGCATTGTTGGGATTGGTCGCGCAAAAGTTGCGGTGACTAGCCTTTAAGAAAGCAGAGGGCCGACCAATGGTCGGCCCTCTGTTATTTGTCCACTTACTACTTCGATAGATCTAACTTCCATGCTCCACGACCGTGCGTAGCTGCATACAGAACACGCGCGGCTGAATTGATCGTCAGACCGTAAGTTGCCACCGGCGGGAAACTGCCCGCAGCCGGCACCCAGGTTGTTGTCCCATTTGGCAGCATCGCCACGCCGAAATCGGTCGAGACAAATAGATCACCGGTGTTGTCGTCGCGTGCGATGTCGGTAATGGGCTGGTCGCCAAGGTTGTTGCTGAGGTCGGTCCAGGTCGCGGTGTTTGCGTTCGGATCGAACACAACCTCGAAGACGTGTCCGGGCGTAGTGGGGGTGTAAGCGTTATAGCCGGAGAACGATACCCATGCGTGGTTCGGGTCAGTCGGATGAATTGAAATACCGCTAATGAACCGCTTTGGCTGAGCAGCAGTATCGATCCGGGTAAAGGTTACGTTTGTGTTGATTGGATTGTTCGCGTTCTGCGAGATGAACAATCGGCCGATACGCGTGGCAGCCCAGAGCGTGCTGTTGTTGCTGGGCGCGCGCTCATTTGCCACAACATAGGAGCCGGTCTTATCGGCCCCAAAAGCCGTTCCTGTCAAGGTTGGGCCACCAAGCGGCACCCAGTCTCCACACGGCAATGTAAAGGTCCCGAAGAACTCATTGCAGTTTGAATCCAGAAATGCCTGGGAACCGGCATTGTCTAGCGTGCGCCAGACATGCTGCATGCCCACGAACCACGTCCCACTCACATTTGGATCGTTGATCAGCGGAATGTAGAACGACGAAGCTTCACCGCTACCGAGCAGAACGTCAGCAAACCAGTCCCAACCGAGCGGGTCAGTACCATGGAAGTTCACGTCGCCCTGAGCAGAGAAGTACGTATGCATGCGGATGCTGCTGTTCGCTGCATCAGTGCCGGATTGGCCGCCATCGCCGCCCACCGATTCGAACCAGCTCCCGGTACCTTTCCCATTAAACGCCCATGTGCCGTTGTCCTGTGTGCCACCAAGGATATCGTTCAGCGGATTGCTGGGGTTCACAGAGAGGCTCTGGAATTGCAGAGTCGCCAGCTTATTATTCATGCTGGAGATCAGCGTGGGGATGGCGGCGAGCCACATCTGGCAATCGACCAGGTCCACGGCGGCTAAGCCGCGGTTGGCGCAGTCGGCAGATGCATCAGCAAACGATCCACTGGTGCGCACAACGCCACCATCTGAACCAAGAAATGCAATGTCCGGATTGGATGCGGCAAACACCGCAGCGTGGTGGTCAGGATGCATTCCCAGTGGCGGCGATTGCGTGTCATTAGTCATGTCCGTGAAGTGGACTCCAGCGTCAATAGAGCGCTGCACGGCGCGACCGTTCGACGGCGGATGCGCGGTGAAGATTTCGCTGTATTGCATTGAGCCACTGAGCCAGACCGTATCCGGATGTCCCGGCGGCGAGGCTACGACCATGTCATAGGAGCACTGCCCGGTGCAGAAGTTGTAGGAACTAAAGCCCGGCGTGCCCTTGGTGGGACTGGAGAGCTTGGTCCAGCCTGAGTTGGCAATACCGTTCGTCAGCGTAGCCGCCGCGACAAGAGCATTGTCCACGCGATAGAAGTCGGCAGCGCCGCCACCCACATCGCCCGCATAGATGCGCAGGGCAGCACCGTTGGGAGCGAGCGCGAACTCGGTGCGCGAGGTCGAACTGTTGGCCACGGTGCCGCCTCCAGCAGAGGCGAAGACCTGTTCGTAACCGCCAGCGCCGTTCGATCGGAAGATGCCGTAGTCAAAGACCGAGAAGTAAACGCGAGAGGCATCATTGCCGGAAAGCCCGGTGCGGTCAAAAAGAATCTTAGAAACGCCGCCGCGGAAGAAATCGTTACCGGTGGGGGTGCCGACAGCAACGGTGTCCGATGCGCGGCTGAAAACAAGTGAGAAAGTTGCGCCACCATCGGTGGATTCGTACAGCCCTATGGTTGGAGCTCCCGGTGGAGTGAATCTGCCACCATTCACGGAAGACGAACCATGGCGGGCCACCGCCGTGCCAATGAAGATGTGGTTGGAGTTTACCGGATCAACGGCGATCGCTCCGATGGAGCGATCCTTCGCGGCAGCCACGCTGCCCGAGACCAGAGTCCAGGACTTGCCATAGTCGACAGACTTGAACAGTCCGACTCCGGCTTCGGAATCGCCTGATCCATTGGGCTCGCCAGTTCCGGCATAAAGAGTCTTGCCCAGCGAGTCGGTGGGATCGAATATAAGAGAGCCGATCGCATTCGAAGTCAGTCCATTGCTGGAGGAATGCCAGTTCGGCTGCGGGTCCAGCGCATTGTCCGCCTCCCAAACGCCACCGCCGGCTGCGCCGGTGAATATCTTGCAGTTACCAACCACGCAAATAGGAGAAACAGCCAAAGCTGTCACCCGGCCGGAGTCAGTGGTGGTCCGCCCCGTATAATTCGACGGGCCTGGTACCACTGGGGTAAAGGGCCCGAGTTCCTGCCAATTGGTCTTCTTGCCCCCAGGAAGCTTAGCCACAGATTGAAATGCCAAGTAGGCGTTCTGCTGCTGCGCGGAGGCAATGGCGACATTGGGTAAGGCGCGGTTGTCGTACTGCTCTTGTTCAGGACCGCCAGTTTCGGCGCGAGAAGCCTCTCCACCCTTTTTCTCCAGCGCGTCAATTGCATGTCT
>JAOAPL010000292.1 GCA_025462925.1 Acidobacteriaceae bacterium | reverse complement strand
CGGCCAGAATTTCTTCGTCGGTACGCCGGACGGCTCAACCATCACCAGCGCGGTCCTGATTCGAACCGGGGCAGTGACCCACTTCTTCAACATGAACGCGAGGTTTGTGCCCGTGACTTTTACAACGACAACTGGTGGACTGACCATAACAGCCCCAGCCAATGGTAACCTGGCGCCACCAGGTTATTACATGCTTTTCCTGGTGAACTCGAATGGGGTCCCATCGATCGCACCGTTCGTCCAGTTACAATGAGTGTGATACGCACGTGCTCGCGTTTGCCGGGAAAAAGGGCCAAGAAGATAAAATGCTCAGCCATGTGCACCGGAGTGACAGACAGAACATAGCGTAATTAGGTTCTCATCGGAGTCGTCGCCACCTTGGCTGCGGAATTTTTGGTGATGCACTTCAAGCTGCGACGTCGCGCCGCAAGACTGGCATCGCCACCCATCACGCCGGAGCACTTGGACTCTAAGCTGTTCGTATTGTGGTGAATCGAGTCGCAGGCGAGCTCGTTTCGGCGGCAAGCAGTTCACGATGCACTCGCGCAGGCATGGTCCAAGAATATTTTCCGTTCTTCGCCTGGAAGGAATTTGAAGAACCGCGATATTGACTGGAGTAGGACTTGCGAGTTCCCATTCTCCAGGTTGGCCCCCGCGAGAAAATCCGCGCAGATCATTTCTAAGCAATAACCTCGGGATTTGTCCGTTCCAAGCATTAATGCTGCCGTCTCAATTGCCTGTTCTATGACTGGGATCTGGCTCTTATAAAGCTTGAAGTAAACAATCTCTGCTGGTTCGGTGTCTCGGCCGGTTAGCTCCTTTTCTACTTCATGCTTAAACTGATCTTTCGGCATTTCGCGCGCTTTGTGCAACCAGGTTGCACAATCGAAGTCCTGTCGGTCTCTGCGCGCGATCTTCGCCAATTCCACTCCTTTTGTCCATCCTACTTCCTTCAGTCGCCGCCGGGCTTCCGGTGGAAGGTGCTCGTGGATCGACATCAAGTAGTACGCCTTCCTTCTCGATTCCAGGAACCGCCTCTCGAGAAAATCATCGAACGACGCCAGCTTCTCTATGCGCCAGTACTGTCCTGCCCGCACCTCACAGAGGTATCTGCCGAGCTCTACAAAACGGGTGTCCCGCTCCGCCTCAGTTCTCCGTTCCCAAGTGAGGATCTCGTCGATCTTCGTGAGCACGAAGAGCGCTCGCCGGCGATTCAGCTTAGGTGCCATCGGCGGATTCTTAGTAAACAAGCTCGTCAAGCCAACCAAGATTCTCTGCTCCTGGACGCCGCACGAGATTCGCTACGAGGTCTTGTCTCCGAAGGCACAGGCCGACATAAGGACAGGTGCTGCAGGGATTCTGGGGGAAACGGATTCCGCTGTGAGGCAAGAACTCGGCGGACTCGATCCGGCGAATTGTATCTGCGGCCAATGCGCCGAATTCATTGCGCTGTTCTGCAGTAATCGTAGTCCGCAAATATTGAACTTCAACTAATCTCTTCCGCACGAAGACGATCTGGGCAACTTCAGAGATCCCGGTCATCCACGAGTAGCACACCAGCTGCGGATCAAGAGCCAGCAGCCCAGCAGGTTCCTCTGGATAGCGACTCGAAGTGGTCTTCCACTCAATCAAACATCGAGTTCCGTCGACCATTCCGATGGCATCAACGTACGCCACGAAGTCGTTGTGCTCGGAAACGCGGTTTATGAACTTGATCTGCAAATTGCGACGCGGCTGTTGGATGCGGATGCGATCGTCTTGGCAGAATCGATCGAGAAGCTGGATGCCTTGCTGCAGCATGCGATCCCAGTTGTCTCCGCTGGAGTAATGCAAGCTCTGATCCTGAAGAGCTGCCCACTCATGAAATAG
Organism: Acidobacteriaceae bacterium; assembly: GCA_025462925.1. Classification (GTDB taxonomy): domain Bacteria; phylum Acidobacteriota; class Terriglobia; order Terriglobales; family Acidobacteriaceae; genus JAICLA01. Next base: position 3,650 of record JAOAPL010000292.1, on the reverse strand, counting down.
CGCAGCGGCATGGTCTTCGCGCAAGAAGTAGGCACGCAGCGCCTGTTCGAAAGCACGGCCGAAGAGCATGGCTGCCCGTGTATCTTTATCCTGCCAACCGTCTAGGTAGCGGTGACGATAACGGCGCGGGCAGGTCAAGTATTGGCTGATTTGGGTATAGCTATAGGTCATTGCGCCACCTCGGAATGGACCACATTTGCTAGCGAGGCACTCGATAACTCTTCCCATTGGCTGGCCGGAGCGAAACTGTCGAGGTTGAGCAGAGAAGTGCCGTTAACGACCGCATAGCTGATCTTGACGATACCGCGGAGTCCCGCCAAGCTCTTCTCATCAATTTCGTCGCGCCCGAGCAGTTCGCTGTCGTAACCAAAATCGCGCAGAAACCAGTTCAGTTTCCAGAGTGCTTTGGGCGTGCAATAGAGGCGGCCGACAATCGAATGTCCGCTAAGACTTTTGGGCTCCAGAACCGAAAAGCGGAGCAGATAACAAGGCTTCCGCAAATCCCACCGATAATTAGCTCTCTCGACTCGAACCAGGAGCAGTCCATCGCGAACTTGTCCTGGACAAGATTGGTCTGCCTCATGTAAGCCCTGAATACGGCGTTTCATGCGGCACCTTCTGTCGCGCGCAAATAACTGTTGAGTTGACAGAGCACGGCGTTGCGGTCTTTCTCAGCCCAGGAAGCGAGATGAGCAACGAAGTTTTCGATCTGCTCGCGGGTCGCGTCGCGCAAAGTCTTAACCCCACAGAAGTCGGTCGCGTATGACTTAACCAGCGTAGCGTCGAGTTGATGCTGACGGATTAATTGGCAAAGCCGGTCACGGACGGTGCGGCCTCCGAAGTTCCCATTTCCGTTTCCACCATTCGTCGCCTGTGCCAGCTTTTTGGATTCGGTGGCAGGTCCACGCTGAGCAGCAAATGACCCGATTTCCTCGACTGAACAAATGCCGATTCCATAAGCTTTTCGCAGAGCGCGATTGACTGCGCGAGTCTCCGCGACGCGCATTTCCGCGCCACGAACTAGAGGAGAAACGTTGGAAGGGTCAGCATCACCGTAGCCAACGAAGCCCTTACACTCGCGAGACTTGTAGACAGTTGCCTTGAATGCCCACCGCGCTGCGGATGGTTCGGAAAACTCTTTTACCGGTTCGACCTGCATTCCTACGCAGCGACGTCGACGGGCCAGTCGAAGAAGACCTGCATGGGTTACGTACCAGCCGTTTTCGAGTAAAAGCAAATCCCCGCTGATGATCGAGAATCGGTAGCTCCGTGTTAGGAATTTGAGGGTCAGCATGCACGTCCGATCGGTTCGGGTTGCCCACTTTCTTTTGGCTTCTGATGAGTTTTCGCGCAGTAAGTTACGGTTCCAGGCCATTCTCAACTCCTTATTTCCCCATTTCCTTGCTTTCGCTAAGGATGACAAATGGATGACATAAGGATGACATGCGAAATCTTTAATGTCAAGTAGTTTTTTGTGGTTTATTAAGTGCGTCGACGATTAAGATTGCGCAGATGAAGAAAGATACTCGCTTGACTTTCAGAGTGAACTCGCACTTGAAGAAAACCGTTGAGGCGATTGCAATAAGCGAAGGTCAGAGTGTGGCTCGGATCTGTGAAGCTTTTCTCCTAGCCGGATCCGAGGTATACAAGAAGCAGGGCGCTAAATTTCTGCAGCGCATCTTGGGGCAACTTGGCACTAAACCAAGAGATTGACTCTTTGAGGATTCCTGTCCGAGGGCGATAAGGGAGCATCGGGAGTTACCAATAGCCGAGTCTGCAACCCTCCGTTGGTGAGGTGCAGGGGCACGCGAGCAGACCCGCAACCTCACCGTGTAGGAGCCATGCCCATTACAACAGAAGAAGAAGATTATCCGCACGGCAGCTCGCAACATGTACTGGAGTTGCCGCCCAAAGCGGGAAGTTTCACACAGCTGAACGGGGCAATAGGCCTCAAATGTCAGCCCAAATCTAATCGCTGGAGAGAAAAAGAGGCGGCCAGGAGAACAAAAGCGGGATAAAGTCTCAATTATCCACATACTAAAGTCGCCATCAAAGATTGGTATGGCATACGGTTTGCTGATGATTCTTCTAGCGGGGATTGATTTTAGAACTCATTGAGCGCGGGTTTTATGCAACTGAGAAAACGGCTAACGGAGTCTGCAGCTCGAGGAGCATGAATGCGTAGTTTGATCAGCCGAGTTGAGCAGCTCGAAAGTCGTGCAGAAAGACTGCTGGAATTGCGGTCGACACTTCGATCAGATTGCATTTGTTTCCCAGAAGGACAAGAGCCAGCGGTGGGATTTCCGATTCTGCAGGAGATCGCGTTTTTCGTAAAATGCCCTTTACATGGTGACCGTTTTAGACCGGGGCGTTTTATCTATGTCAGCAAATGGATGCGCGAAAAGTTGCACAAAATCGTGAGCAATCCGGCGTCTTCTTTTTTCTCCCCGATGAAGCGGCCGGAGCAATATCGCAAGGCGTACTTCGCCAGCTTTCCACTCGACTTATTCCCGGGAAATGAGGAACGGGAGGAGATAGCGGAACGGCACTCGAAAACCTTTTTGCTATTGAAAGACGGCACCAGGATACAAGTGTCTGAAGATAAATATTACAAATCGAGAGAATCGCGGGAGGATCCCGCAGCTGCCAGAGCCCATGCTCTACAATGGCGGTCCGAGACGCTACGCACTTTAGCCCGGTTATTATCTAAAGGGGCTGATCATTGAGCCTTGTGGCTTTGCCAGGAAATTAGATCGACGAGGAAGAAACGAGCAAAAAAGGAGGGCACAAAATGAACGCCATACCGAAGCCAGTCCATTGCAAGGCTCAGACCAAGGCGGGCAAACCCTGTCGCGCAGCAGCGACCGAAGGTGGCCTCTGTTTCTTTCACGCTAATCCCAATAAGGCTTCCGAACTAGGCCGTATTGGGGGCCGCAAGAATCGCCATGGCGTGGCTGATCCTCTTGATCCACTCCCGAGATTGGACACAGCAATCGCCGTCCGGACTACAGTCGCCCGCTTAATCGAAGACGTCTACGCGGGCAAGCTTCATCCCAGGATCGCGAGCGGTCTCGCGCCTCTACTGAGTTTGCAGTTACGTGCGATTGAGAGATCGGATCTGGGGCAGCGCGTCGCAAAGTTGGAGAAGCTCTTGGCCAGCCCTGACCTGAAGGGTAATTTTGATGGCGGGGAACAGCCCATAGATTTCGGCAACCTCCCTAATGCCGGATATTACGCCACGAGCAAAGTTTGAACACACATCGAAAGAGGACTCAACAAAATTTAGTGGAGGCGCACTGTAGCATTTCAGCAAAGCTATAAAGGCATATCGCATAAAATATGGGCAAGACGACAGATCTGTAATGGGATTCTATGGCTTAAGCCATGACCTATCCTGAAGCTATCTAAGGCATGTACCAAAATGTTCGCGTACAAGCCCCGGTGTCGAGAATGAACATGCTCAGTGAACTGTCTCGGCGAAATAACTACTTTGGTCTATTTATCGCCATTTCTGGTCTCGCGTTCTGGGGGCCGATCAAGCAGCTCACAGAATTTGCGATGTCTCACGATTACGGTTCCCACATTTTGCTAATCGTCCCTGTGAGTATCCTTCTGGTTTATCTGAGACGGGATGAAGTTTTCTCGGACGT
>JAOAPL010000291.1 GCA_025462925.1 Acidobacteriaceae bacterium | reverse complement strand
GATGATGTGGTCATCATTCTGGGGCGCTTCGGCGATCTGTTCGGCTTCGAACGTCTCGAGTACGGATGCGAAATCTTCCATGTTGTTTTCGTTTTCTCTACGAGTAGGACCCTCGTTGGGCCGCTCGTTGTTTTTAGGATTTGAATTCATATTGGGTTTATCAGAGGCGTTGGACGAAACGGGTTGGGCCTCGCGGGTACGCTCTGACTCGTGCCTGGTGTAGTTGGACGCGGAATGTTCGTTGCGGGCTGTGCTGTTCTCAAACAACGTTGCTGGTTCCTTATCGGCCCGTCGAGTCTCAAGGAAAGGAGGATCGCGGCTGGTGCCGGAATCGCCCGCGCAGCACGTTAAGGTGCGCCCGTATAGGAAACCCTGATAAACAACGGAGTGGTGGCTGCTAGTCTTGGGGTGTTGCCTGGGGGCTGCATTACTGTGAAGCAGGGCAGGAAACTGAAAACTTAGCGGCCGGAATCTGGTTCGGCATAGCGCTCCACCAGACTGTCTTGACTATAGCAATCATGCGCGCACAGTGTCAACGCGAGGGTGGCTTTCGAGGTCAGCTTTTTGACTTTCATCCATGGTTTTCTGGTGCTGGTCGACGATCCATGATGTTGCCGTCCTAGTTCCGCGATTCACCGCCGAACAGGGCCGGGCAGGGCACTCCTGAATCAGCTCATCAGTTCCTCAATCAGCTCAACTGCGCTGCCCTGTCCTGAATTCGAAATTTTCTGAGCACCCATCGACGACCGTTTTTTAAACGCATCTAATCCGAACAAGCGGTACAGGCTTCAATAATTCCCTAAGTTGGAGCGATCCGTTGCAAGGAAAGACATTCGCGGTTGCACCGCGCGACCGCACTGCGAAAATCCGAGTTCCGGAACTGCGCATTCAAGACCCCCGCGTTCAACAGACGGTCAATCTGCTGCAAAAAAATGCATTCGCTCCTGCTGTTGGGATCAATGATATCGCTGCAAAATTGCATATCTCCCGCTCCCATCTGGCGCACCTTTTCAAAAGAGAGCTGAGCATGGCTCCCACACAGTACGTAAGAGTGTTGCGGCTGCGGAAGGCCAAAGACCTGCTCGAAAGTACGTTCCTGTCGGTGAAGGAGATTATGGTGATGGTGGGTTTTGCCGATCTCAGTCATTTCGTGCGCGACTACAAGCAAGAATTCGGCGAGACGCCCTCGCAAACACGCGCCTTGAAGCGCATCGCTTAAGCTTCTCTGGCACGCTCGCAATTCCCGCCAACAAATAGCCATTTCCGCCAAGTGATTGTCGTTGACTTGCGGAATCCGCGCTTCTACGTTTGAAAGTTGCACGCTTCATCGCGCCGAGCGCAACAGCGTAATGCCCCAGCGCGAAATCGGAGCTCGCTTTCCGAGTCACTGATTCCAGGGTCGGTCTGCCTTGTTACTCAAGCTTCGCGATCGGCTGCTGACGAGAATCGAACGGGAATCTTCTGCGGCTTATGAGTCCTATACAAAAGATTCAACTCTTCCCGCCATTTTGATTTTGGCCGTCCTCTATGCTGCCGCAGGCCGTATCGGTCTACTCACGGCGATACCCCCCGGCTACGTAACGGCAATATGGCCATCGTCGGGCATAGCTCTAGCGGCGGTCCTCCTGCGAGGTCAGCGCATATGGCCCGGCATCTGGTTGGGATCGTTCGCTATAAATAACTGGGTTCACGTCAGGCACACAAGTAATCCACCATCTTTACGTTCTGTTGTCGCGGCAGCTTTGATAGCGTTCGGAGCCAGCACGGCTGCGCTTTGCGGAGCATTCCTGTTGCGACGCATTACCCGCTCTGCAGACTTTTTCTACCGCACGGGACGTGTGATCGGATTTATCGCGATTGGCGTCCTCGGAAGCTGCTTGATCAGCGCCACGATTGGAACCACAAGCCTGTTTCTCCTGCGCCTGATTCCCTGGGCGCATTATTCACGGACGTGGTGGACGTGGTGGTTAGGGGATGCGGCCGGGGTGCTGGCGATAACACCGCTGTTGCTCTCCTGGTACAAGACAACGTACAAGACAACAGGAAGGGTCCAGGGATGGCGGGTCGTGGAAGCTCTGGCATTGCTGATGCTGCTGATTGCAACGTCGTGCGTCGCATTTGGTTACCAGAGATACCCGTTGTCGTACATAGTTCTGCCTGTCCTCATCGCGGCAGCTCTCCGCTTTAAACAGGCTGGCGCCACCGCAGCCATTGCATTGACCTACTTCATCGGCATCATCTATACCATCCACGGCCGTGGCCCGTTTGCAGCGCATGACCTGAGCGTGAATGAATCCCTTTTGCTGCTGGGAGGTTTCATGCTGTTAACAGGGTTCACCACCCTGATCCTGGCAGCGGCTTGGTCAGAGTGCGAAGAGGAAGCTTTGGAAGTTGCGGCGGGTGCGTGTCAAAGACAGCTTATCCAGGTTCATGTCATGACCGTGGAGGCGGAGAATTTGCGTAGGATGAAAGAACTCGAAGAGGCCTCTGAAGTGCAGCTTTCCATGCTGCCCACTTCCATACCGGACATACCAGGGCTTGAGGTTTCTGCGCACATGCATTCAGCAAGGGAAGTGGGCGGTGATTACTATGACATTCTCCCGATGAAGGGGAGGGCAGATGACTGCTGCTCATATCTCTTTTGCGTGGCGGATGTCACTGGTAAAGGTCTTGTTGCTTCGCTGCTAATGAGCAACTTTCAGACAATGCTCATGACCCTGCTGGATGAATCGTTGCTCTTGCCGGAAATTGCATCCCGCCTTGGCGCGCTGCTTTTTGCTACGCCCAGGAGCAGGTATATCACCGCGATCATGGTGGAGTTGGATCCGCAGACGGGAATCGGCCACTACGTCAATGCCGGACACACAAGAGGCGTCTTGTTGCGGGCTGAAGGCGATCTGGAGTGGCTGCCTTCCACTGGATTCCCATTGGGAATGTTCGCCGATGTCATCTATTACGAAGAAACGTTCCACTTCCACTGTGGCGATGTATTAGCTCTAAGCTCTGACGGATTCATCGATGCCATGGACGCCAATGGAGAGGAGTTCGGCGAAGAAAGGTTGACCGACTACTTGCGTCTCGCCCGTTGCAGATCAGCGAAGAGCATCGTTGCCGGCGCTTTTGAAGAAGTTAACCGCTTTGCCGGGCTCGTACCTCAGTTTGATGACATTACGCTGGTTGTGCTCAAAAAAGCAGCCTAGAAATTTGGCTTCGTCGTAGATTCCCTGCATTCAAACGTGAACAAGCCACCTAGTCGAATGACTGATGCGCGATAGTGCGCATGGGCGCAAAGTGGTTGCAAGCGGTAACAATACAGGGAGGTCATCATATGGCGAACACGATCACAGAATTTTCAAATCAGCTGGCAGACGCGGTAGAACGCGCGGGAAGCACGGTAGTCGCAGTGCTGGAGGGCGGTCGCGGAGGTGTAAGCGGTACGGTGTGGCGCGATGGCATCGTCGTGACTGCGGAACACACCATTCGTGGAGACGATGAGGTCACACTGGTTCTGCCCTCGGGAGTTGAAGCCAAGGCGAAGGTCGCCGGTCGAGATCCCGCCACCGACGTAGCGGTACTCAAGCTGAAAGAAAAACTTCAGCCCGCCCATTTCGCCGATTCCAGTCAGATCAGGACTGGACACATCGTGCTTGCAGTTGGCCGGCGCGGAAAGGAAGGACTCAGCGCAAGTTTCGGATTGGTGAGCGCCACGGGCGGCGAATGGAGAACCTGGCAGGGCGGACGCATGGACAAATGGTTTCGGTTGGACTTGACTCCCTACCCCGGCTTTTCCGGAGGGCCGCTGATTGACGTGAGTGGAAACGTGATTGGCATCAACACTTCAGGTCCGCGACGTGGTGTGGTGACGATTCCGAATGCAACCGTGGACCGTGTAGTTGAAAGTGTGTTGCGCCACGGACAAGTAACGAGAGGCTACGTTGGAATAGCAGTGCAGCCAGTTGCGTTTCCGCCGTCTGTGCTGGCATCTCTGAAGTTAGAAAGCGATCGAGGATTGTTGGTAGTCACGGTTGCTGAGGGAAGCCCAGCGGAGCAGGCAGGTCTAATGATTGGAGACATCCTTGTGGCGGTCAATGGCGACGCCATATCCAGCCCCGGCGATCTTCAGAAAGTGCTTGATCCTGAGCGTGTGGGCAGCACCGTAAACGTCCAGTTGGTGCGCGCTGGCAAGGTGAGCGATGCCAAGATCACGATTGGCCAGCGTGATGGAGGGCAGTAATGTCCGCTGCTGTGAATCCAATCGGGTTGGCTGGCATCAGTTTCGGGGAGAGAGTGGCAGGGTTAGCGGAGACGCTAAGACGCTCCACCGTTCGCATCACTGGATCGGCAAGAGACAGCTGCGGCTCGGGAGTGATCTGGCGGCCGGATGGCTTGATCGTCACCAATGCGCACGTGGCCCGCACGCGGCGGCTGTACGTGAAGCTTTGGGACGGCCGGGAGGTTGAAGGATCAGTCGCTGCCCGCGACGATCGCAGTGATCTCGCAGCCGTCGTGGTTTCCGCCGGTGTGCTACCTGTGCAGGTCATTCGCGACGCGCGCACGCTGCGGACAGGAGAAGTCGTGATCGCTGTTGGAAATCCGATGGGTGAACCGGGTGCAGTCAGCGTGGGCATCGTGCACCATGTTCCTCAAAACGGACATTCATTGTTAGGAGCCGACGTGAGATTGGCGCCCGGAAATTCAGGAGGTCCGCTGGCCGATGCTGAGGGACAGATCGTCGGTATCAACACCATGGTCGCCTTCGGTGTCGGCTGCGCGATCACGAGCAACGCAGTGGCAGAGTTTGTTCGAAGGTCGGGCCTGTGATCCGTGTACTGGTTGTCGCAGGCTCGTCCGCATCACGCGCCGGACTTGAGGCGATCGTACGCGGCGATCCGCGTTTCACACTCGTGGGAGACGGAGCACGTACTGTTGCTGCGTCACAGCTCACACGCCAATTCCATCCGGATGTACTGCTGATGGAAATCTCCGAGCCGGGTCAGTTCACTCGACTTCAAGCTTCAATGCACGGTGTAGCGCCTTCTGGCGTGATCTTGCTGACAACTCCATTGAGTCGTGTAGAACTTCGTCGCGCTTACCAGAGTGGCGTGCGTGCGGTGCTGCCGCGGGATGCAAACCCGGCTGAGATTGCCGCAGCCATTGAATCGGTCGCAAGTGGACTTGCGGTTATCACTCCCGAAGACCTGGAAACTTTGTTTCCGGCTTCCGACATCTCGATGGAGGAAGAGTTAGCTGTTGGCGAACCCTTGACCCCGCGCGAGACTGAAGTGTTGGCAATGCTGGCGGAAGGCGCGGGCAACAAGCAGATCGCAACACGGCTGCGGATCTCCGAACATACCGTCAAGTTCCATGTCAGCTCTATTCTGGCAAAGCTTGGCGCCGCCACCAGAACGGAAGCCGTCGCGCGCGGCTTTAAGGAGGGGCTGGTCATCATCTGAATTGAGCTGGCAGTCGCCATTCAAATGCTGAAGCAGAATGTGGCGCGGAAGTTCAGGAAGATTTTGGCAGGTCCGATACTACGATTTCCTCGTCTACAATCCGAAGAAGCGGATTGAGAAGTTGAAGTATATGCATCGCAATCCGGTGAAGCGCGGCTTAGTTAAGAACCCAGAAGACTGGAGATGGAGCAGCTTCAACCACTATGCGACGGGCTCGGAAGGTGTGGTCGAGATCGAATCACAGTGGACGGCTAAGAAGCGCGAACAGCTTGGAGTGATTACGAGGGTTGTAAGGCGAGACAATACCGCACACCCTGTCGCTCAAAAGCGAGCGACAAGGGTGGGGCAGCCCCGAAATAAGTGATAAACCAAAAGGGTGGGCCAGCCCCCAGACGGAAATGCTTATGCGCAATCAAAGGGAAAGACAACACGGTGGAGGGTCATTGGCAATGACAGTCTTAAGTTTAAGAAGTAGAAGCGGAGCACTGTTTCTTGGTCTGTTTTTCGTTATCTTCCAGGCCACTACTTACGGACAGATCCGACAAGACCACCGAGATACTATTCGTCGCTTTCTGAAGGACATTTATCCGGCACTAGCAGGCCAGCCTCTGCAGTTGACTTTGTCCGAGCGGAGCAACTTCAACGATGTTAAAGGGAATTCGTCGTATGCAGTTCGGTTGGAAAAATCGAACAATCACGGACTTGAACCGGGCGGATTCCCTACCACATCTACACCGTGCGCCATGGTCTCACAGCTGCTAGATGTCTGCGGTAATGGCTCCGCAGCGTCGGACGAGAATGTCATATTGCGTGGTAGGTTCGGTTTTTCTGGAGGTCGTCTTGTCTCATTTGTAGGCGGGTCGGTTGAAACCGAGAGAAAGAATCTTCATTTCAGAAATCAGGTTACACAAAACCCTGAATGGAACGAACAGCAAATGATCGAAGAGGCGGAGAGACAGGGAGCCAAATTCGCCGGTTCGAAGTGCCGATTCGCTCTAAACCCGGGGGACTCGGCAGCATTAAAAAGCTTACTTGGTCCCTTTTGGGTAAAATCGATTAAGTTCATTGCACGCCAAGGAGCAGAACCTTTTTATTGTTCAGTAGATGCTGTATCGGAGCGTAATGCGGACTTGAGCATGAGCTTCGCTTTCGAACCGTTCGAAGGAGAACTCGTAAGTTTGAATCAGCTTTTAACGGCGCACATACCTAAGACTCAGTCTACACGCGCCTTTCGGTTCCATAAGAAGCAGTAGAGATTATGGTTCACGTCCTTCAGGCGGGCGGCCCACCCTTTCAATCGCGGTGCCGACTATTTGAATCTGTAAAGAACGCAGTCGCGGGGTGCCCCATCCTTCGCAACGCGAAGGGTGGGCGAGAGTTGCAGTTCACACGCTCAATGGACCACCTCGACCATCACGCAGCACCGCCGGGCTCGCAGATAATGAAATGAAGATGGCGCTGTCCGTAAGAACACTTCAATCGTGTGGGCACCTGCGCAGGGTATAAACCGCAACACAAGAGCAAAAACAAAATCCCCATCCTTGCTGCGCAAGGATAGGGCACCCCGCGAAAGGATTCCGTTCAGACTCAGCTATACTGCACCGCGTGAGATTGCGTGGGGCACCCGGCAAATCGCAACCCGGCTGCGGATCTCGGAACATACGGTCAAGTTTCATGTCAGCTCTATTCTGGCGAAACTTGGTGCCGCCACCAGGACGGAAGCCGTCGCGCGCGGCTTTAAAGAGGGGCTGGTCATCATCTGAATTGAGCAGATAACCCAGTTTGCGGGTGCCTCGTCCTAGCTTCGATGATGCGACGGTTTTCCTGACTACCGACTACTAACTACTGACAACTACTAAAGGGGGCTGCCCCACCCTTATCGCTCGGTTTTTTGAGCGACAGGACTGCGTAGTATTCAGTCCCGAAGGGACGCGATTATTTAGCCCAGGACGTAAGTCCTGGGAAGGCGTGCGCCGGTTATCGAGTCCCGTCAGGGACGGCACAAAGAAGCGGTTGCGGGTGCCCCATCGTGTATGGTTTCAGCCTTAACGTATGGGCCACCCGCCTACTCTGATAAGGTTTGTGTGAATCTTCAACTTGCGCTTAACATACGCGCTACGATCAAGTGGTGGCTGTCATGATCCATAGACACAAGGGATCCGAGAGGGTTTGAATGTACATCTTCGAAGAGTTGCTGGACATGCCAAATCAATTCGAGAGACTCTTTTTTCGGTTTTCTGGAGTCGATCAACGCTGGGT
>JAOAPL010000286.1 GCA_025462925.1 Acidobacteriaceae bacterium | reverse complement strand
TGGAATTGGCGCTCTTCACTATCCACCACCGCATTTTGCTGGAAGCCGCCTCGGCTAGCAGCGCTGCCGTCCACTAGACCTACGAGGACGCAGTCTTTTCTCCGGTCTTCAGCAACTCATTCACGATCGTGACCAGTTCCTCCGGATTGACCGGCTTTTCCAGATAAAGGTCTGCGAGTGGTTCCGCGGCCTGGAACGCATCGTTCACATATCCGGAGACGACGACCACAGGCATATTGGAATGGTCTTTTGCGGCTTGGACGACGGCGCGTCCGCTGGCGTCGCCGAGTCGCCAATCGGTGATCACGGCGTCATATTCCTGCTCTTCGAGTTTTGCGATGGCCTCCGCAGCGGATACACAGGGAGTGACTTGGTGGCCAGCAGCTTCCAGAATCGCGCACTTCAGTTTGACGACGTTAGGTTCGTCATCGACACAAAGGATTCTTGCCATATTTTGAGGGTGCTTCCATGATTGCCTTCCGGCAGCAAAACTGCCCCGCAGCAATCAGCCAAGAGGATATTCTGCGGCACCGCGATAAACCGTGTCAAATCGCGCCCCGGCAAATTTTCCGCCTTACGAGACCTTCTCCCCGATCGACTTCGCCTGGGTGTAGAGGTACAGATAATCCGGGCCGCCGGCTTTTGAATCCGTGCCGGACATATTGAAGCCGCCGAACGGGTGCGCGCCCACCATCGCTCCCGTGCATTTGCGGTTGATATAAAGGTTGCCGACGTGGAAGTCGCGCTTGGCGCGTTCGATCTTTTCCGGCGACGAAGTATAAATGGAGCCGGTCAGACCGAATTCCGTATTATTGGCGATGGCCATGGCGTCGTTGAAATCCTTCGACTTGATCACCGCGAGCACCGGGCCGAAAATCTCTTCCAGCGAAATCTTTGCGTTCGGTGGGACATCGCTGATCACAGTGGGCTCGATGTAGTAACCGTTGCCGGCATCCTGCACGCGACCGCCGCCAGTGAGAAGTCGCCCTTCCTTCTTCCCTGCTTCGATGTAGCCGAGGATGGATTTCATCGCGCTCTCATTCACCACCGGGCCCATGGCTTTGTTTTCTGCCGGGTCGCCGACGCTGATTTTGTTAACACGCTCTTTCAGGCGCGCAACGAAGACGTCGTAAATCTTTTCGTCCACAATGGCGCGCGAGCAGGCGGAGCATTTTTGTCCGGAGAATCCGAATGCCGATTGGGCGACGCCCTCGACCGCTGCGTCCACATTGGCATCCGCGTCAACGATGATGGAATCCTTGCCGCCCATCTCGAGGATGGTGCGCTTGATCCAGATCTGTCCTTTGCGCGGCTGCGCAGCACGGGCATGAATATCGAGTCCAACTTCTTTCGATCCGGTGAATGCGACGAACCGCGTCTTGGGATGTTCGACGACAGCGTTGCCGAAAGTCGCGCCCGATCCGGGACAGAAATTCACGACGCCATCCGGCATCCCGGCTTCCTGCAAGACTTCAAAAAACTTAGCGGCGATGGTAGGCGAATCACTCGACGGCTTCAGGATCACGGTGTTTCCGCAGACGATCGACGCGGTAGTCATTCCCGCCATGATGGCGCAAGGAAAATTCCACGGCGGAATCACCGCGCCCACGCCGAGCGGGATGTATCGCAACTGATCGTGCTCGCCGGGCAATTGCACCGGAGTCTCCGCACCGGAGAGCCGCATGGCTTCGCGGGCGTAGAACTCGAGGAAGTCGATGGTCTCGGCGATATCGCCATCAGCCTCAGCCCAGTTCTTGCCGACTTCAAAGACCAGCCAGGCGTTGAACTCGAAGCGTCGCTGCTTGATGATCTCGCTGGCGCGCAGAAGCAATCCCACTCGTTCTTCTATCGGAGCATTGCGCCATGTCTCGAACGCCGCGAGCGCAGCTTTCATCGCAGGCTCAACGTGCTCGGGGCCGGCCTTCTGATGCACGCCAACAACCTCTGAGGGCTTCGCCGGATTTACTGACTTGATCTTGCCTTCAGTCTTGACCAATTCGCCGCCGATGACGAGGTCATATTCGCGTCCGAGTTCAGAGCGGACCTTCGCCAGCGCGGAACGCATGGCGCGGGCATTGCTGTCCTTGGAAAAATCAATAAACGGCTCATTGCGGAATGGAGTCTTGAGCAGGTCTGCGGGGGAGATTGTTTCAGCGAAGGTGGCCATGATTCCTCTAGATGAATGAGTCGTTCGAGTAGGTGCAAATGCCTATTTTACCAGTGGAGCGTCCGCGGTCGGGGGGTACCCCCCTCTTTGTTAAATAGCCAGAATCAACGACTTACATACAAAAACGTTTGCAAGATCGTGATTCAAATGAAGTTTGGGGCAAAATCCTCTTGGGTAAGGAGTTAGGTCACACTTTTGGAGCAGCGCCGTATTCGATATATTGGAATCAGTGACTTGCAGAGAGTATCTCGTAAGTGAATGATTCAAAGCTGGTTAGATATGAGATATGAATTGTGTACTGCCGTTTCTATGCAGATTGAGGGTAGCAGAGATGATTCTATTTGTAAATTTAGATTTTACAATTTTAGCTTTTAGACAACAACCAAGGGATTACAG
>JAOAPL010000284.1 GCA_025462925.1 Acidobacteriaceae bacterium | reverse complement strand
GGCCTTCTTCGTCTGAGCTGAAGCTGGCATTGAAAAGCAAACTGCAATTGAAAGCAGAATCACGCACAAACGTTGGAGCATCGTTACTCCTGTGGGTAAATGGAATCGGGGCCGCGATGATAACTGGTGCAGGCAACAAATCCAAATTTCATGCTCGGTTCATAAAAAATTTGCCAAGTGACGGAGGGTTTCAGGTATCTTGTCCTTTCTCGCGAAAATTGGGGAATCAATGGCTGGGAATGAATACGATCTGGTTGTAATCGGCAGTGGTCCGGCGGGGCAGAAGTCGGCTATTGCCGCGGCGAAGATGCGAAAACGAGTGGCGGTGATCCAGCGCGGCTCAGGAGATGGTCCGGCAGCAGCGACCCAAATCGGCGGCGTATGCGTGCATACGGGCACTATCCCGAGCAAAACGTTTCGGGAATCCGTGTTGTATCTGACAGGATTCAGCCAGCGCAGTTTCTATGGCAAAGACTATTTTGTAAAAGCAAACATCTCCATGCAGGACCTGATGTTCCGGGTGCATGCCGTGGTGCAGCGCGAATCTGAGGTCATCAGCAACCAGCTCCGGCGTAATCAGATCGTCATTATCGACGGGACCGCCAGGTTCATTGATCCGCACACCATTGAAGTGTCCAACGGGAAAGAGGCATCGCAAGTGCTTCGCGCCGAGCATGTGATGATCGCGTGCGGCACCCGCCCTGCGCACAATCCGGCCATTCCGCTGGATGGCAAGCGAATTTTTGACTCTGATCAAATCACTTCCATAGAAAAACTACCGCGCGAGATCATCGTGGTGGGCGCGGGCGTTATCGGGTTGGAATTTGCGTCGATGTTCGCGGCGTTGAATGTTGAAGTCACGTTGATCGATGCGCGTCCTACGCTGCTCGACTTCGCCGACCGCGAGATCATTGAATCGCTCCAGTACCAATTGCGCCGTCGCGGAACGATCTTCCGGATGGGCGAAAAAGTCGAGTCGGTCACCGTGGACGAAGAACGCGGACGCGTTTCCGCAAAGATGGAAAGCGGAAAGACGATCCACGGCGAGGCGCTGCTATACACGGTGGGAAGACAGGCGAACACTGACCTGCTGAATCTGGATGCGGCGGGAATCACGCCGGAGCCGCGCGGACAGCTGAAAGTAAATCAATTCTTCCAGACGGAAGTTCCCCACATCTATGCCGCAGGCGACGTGATCGGATTCCCGTCACTGGCCAGTACCTCCATGGAACAGGGACGGCTGGCGAGTTCTCATATGTTCGGAACACCAGGAATGTTGGATCCGCGGCTGCTGCCATACGGCATTTATACGATCCCCGAGATTTCGATGGTCGGCCATTCCGAGGAGTACCTCACAAAGGAAAAGATCAATTACGAGGTGGGGATCTCGAAATATGAAGAGCTGGCCAAGGGACAGATGCTGGGCGATGAACAAGGCATGGTGAAGATCCTGTTTTGTCCGACATCGTTCAATATTCTGGGCGTCCACATTATTGGGGACCGCGCGGCGGAGATCGTCCATATTGGCCAAGCTGCCATGAGCCTGGGCGCACCGATCCACTACTTCCGCGATACCGTTTTCAACTATCCCACACTGGCTGAAGCGTACAAAGTAGCCGCGCTGGATGGACTCAATAAATGTTAAGTAGTAAGTAGCAAGTAGTCAGTAGTCAGTTGGAGTTCCATGCTTTCTCGTCGCAATTTCATGCAACTTGGCGCGGTAGCGGGCGCTGCTGCTGTCCTGCCTATTAGCGCAGATGCGCAATCTGCTGCTGCGTCGGCTCCCGCTATCGCCGCACTTCCTTCGATGAAGGACAATGCGTTTCCCATCACGAGAGATGAGCGTCGCGGGCGGATCGAGCAAGCGCGGAAGCTGATGGCTCAGAACAAGCTGGATGCGGTGGTCATCTCCGGCGGGACGTCGCTGGTGTACTTCAGCGGTATCCAATGGTGGCTGAGCGAGCGCTTTTTTGCGATGGTGCTCCCCGCAAAGGGAGAGCCATTTTTTGTTTCTCCGGCATTTGAGGAAGACCGCGCGCGTGAACAGATATCGCAGGGGCCATTCGACAGCAAAGCCGACGTGCGCACGTGGGAAGAGCACGAGGACCCTTACGAACGGCTGGTGCAAGGACTGAAGGACCACGGTATTTCTGCTGGCCGCATCGGCATTGAAGAGAGGACATACTTCGTTTACTGCGATGGTGTGGCGAAGGTGTCGCCGACATCGCACTTTGTGAGCGCGACGCCAGTGACGGCGGGGTGTCGCATGATCAAGAGCACGCACGAGCTGGAGCTGATGAAGCTCGCTTGCCAAGTGACGCTTAAAGCTTACGAGGCGGCGTACAAGACATTAAAAGAACAGCCGCGTAATCATCCCATGACGCAAAATGATTTTGCCGCGCTGGTCTCCGCCGCTCACACGAAGCAAGGCTTCACCGGAGGCGCGGGCGTGCAAGTAGGCGAATACTCGGCGTTGCCACACGGATCGGTAGCGCCGCAGGTAATCAACGAAAATTCAATCCTGCTGATGGATGGTGGATGCAGCGTGGAAGGATATCAATCCGATATCAGCCGGACATTCGTGATCGGCAAGCCAACCGACAAGATGAAGAAAGTTTTTGAGATCGAACATCGGGCGCAAAGCGCCGCTTTGGCTGCGGCGAAACCGGGAGTGCCGTGTGAAGCCGTGGATGCCGCCGCACGGAAAGTCATCACCGATGCTGGATACGGGCCCGGGTACAAGTACTTCGGACATCGCGTTGGACACGGGATGGGCATGGACGGCCACGAGTGGCCATACCTGGTGAAAGGCAACACGCTGCCGATGCAGCCGGGCATGGTCTTCAGCGACGAACCGGGGATTTACATCCGTGGCGAGTTCGGAATCCGTCTTGAGGACGACATGGTCATCACGGAAAAGGGTGCACTACTTCTGACGCCGCAAAGCCCGTCGCTGGAAGATCCGTTCGGGATTTAGCGAAACTTCCTCTCTTTTTGGCAATCTAAGCTGATGTATTCTTCAAGGCTAGCCCTAATGCGGAAGGAACATTCTGATTGCTTATCCCTGATCTGAAAGAATTCACTAAGCTCGCTGGGAATTCGACGCTTGTTCCTGTTTCAAAGACGATTTCCGCTGACCTGTTGACTCCGGTGTCGGCCTTCCTGAGCATCTCGCGCAAAGAGCAACATGCATTTTTGCTGGAGTCAGTAGTGGGTGGAGAGAAAGTTGGGCGTTACACGTTCCTGGGGATACGTCCATACATGATTGTTTCCAGCCGGGGACCGCAGATCACAATCACAAATGGAAAGAAGGTCGAGCACAGGACTGGGGATATTTTTACCGTGGTCCGCGAACTGCTTGGTCAGCACCGTCCGGCAACAGTACCGGGGTTACCGCCCTTCACCAGCGGAGCGGTTGGTTTCTTTTCTTACGACGCTGTACGGCAATTGGAAAAGATCCCTGAGATCAGCACCGATGATATGCATTTGCCCGATTGCGTGCTGATGTTTTTTAATCGCGTGCTGGCGTTCGACCATTTGCGACACGAGATCCATTTGATTGCGGCAGCAGATGTTTCAAAGGAACCGCCCAAACGCGCGTATCAACGCGCACTTAAGGACATCCGGCGCATGGAGAGGTTGTTGAAGGCTGGGGTGCCGCGCTCGGCACTGCGCCGTCCGGCGGCAGAGACATCACACTTTCTCAAGTTGCGGCGCACGACGGAACATCAGCGTTATCTCAAGGACGTGGAGCGCATCAGGGACTACATTTCGGCCGGCGACGTATTCCAGACTGTGCTCTCGCAGCGAATGCAGATGGAGCCGGGAGTGCCGCCACTCGATATCTATCGCGCATTGCGGACGGTGAACCCGTCCCCCTATATGTACTTCCTGAAAATGGACGACTTGCATGTGCTGGGATCTTCGCCGGAAATGCTGGTAAAGGTGACTTCGAGTCCGAACGGGAATGGCCAGAGCACATTGAAGTATCGTCCCATCGCGGGGACACGTCCGCGTAGCGCCGACGAAGCAGAAGACCAGCGGCTGGAAAATGAACTTCGCAGTGATGAAAAGGAATGCGCGGAGCATGTGATGCTGGTGGATCTTGGGCGCAATGATCTCGGCCGTGTGAGTGAGTACGGAACTGTGCAGGTGAAGGAACTGATGAAGGTGGAGCGCTACTCGCACGTGATGCATCTGGTCTCCTCGCTGGAGAGCAAGCTGCGAAAAGGCCTGGACGCAATCGATGCGTTCGCCTCGTGCTTTCCGGCAGGCACTCTGACGGGAGCGCCGAAGGTTCGCGCGATGGAGATCATCGAAGAACTGGAACCGGTGCGGCGCGGCATCTATGGCGGGTCTGTGCTGTATGCGGATTTTGCCGGGAACCTGGATTCGTGCATCGCGATCAGAACGATGGTGATGAAAGGAAAAAACGCGTACGTCCAGTCGGGAGCGGGAATTGTGGCGGATTCGGTGGCGCAGCTCGAGCATGAAGAGTGTTTGAATAAAGGGCAAGCGCTGATTCGCGCTGTAGAGAAGGCACGGCAAGCATGATCTTCATCCTCGACAACTACGATTCTTTCACTTACAACCTAGTGCAGTATGTTGCGGAGTTGGGAGCGAAAGTGGAAGTGCGTCGCAATGACCAGGTGACGGTCAGGGAGGTTGCAGCGATGAGGCCGCAGCGGATATTAGTTTCTCCCGGGCCATGTACGCCGCAAGAGGCCGGGATCAGCGTGGAATTGATCCGTGAGTTCGCCGGGAAAGTGCCAATACTCGGGGTCTGCTTGGGACACCAAGCGATAGGATCTGCGTTTGGCGCGAACGTAGTGCGCGCGAACAAGCTGATGCATGGGAAAACCAGCCGCATCGAACATGACGGGAGGACCGTCTTCCGCGGCATTGCATCGCCGATGACAGCCACGCGATATCACTCGCTGATCGTGGAGGAATCGGGACTCCCCTCCGAACTGGAAGTAACAGCACGGACAAAGGAACCAGAATCGGACGCAGGCAGTGTCATCATGGGGCTGCGGCACAAACGGTATCCGGTGGAAGGCGTGCAGTTTCATCCGGAAAGCATCCTCACAACAGAGGGTAAGAAGCTGATAGCAAACTTCTTAGCGCTGTAATTTACGTCGCCGTAAACATTTCTGTTTGCGGCTTTCACCGGCTCTGGCATAATGAACGCCCCGTTCACCCGAGGATAAGAATGGCTCCCAACTCATCGGATCTGCGTAACACACGACGCTTCTCGCTCAAATTGCCTTTGACCGTAAAATTTGCCGAGGGCGCAGAACAAACCGTCTCCGCACAGACCAAAGATGTGAGCGCGCGCGGCGTGTTTTTCTACTTGAATTCCGATGTCGCCGAGGGCTCTCCCATCGAGTTCACTCTCACTCTTCCACCGGAGATCACGTTGACAGAGAGCATTCGCGTCCATTGCACCGGCAAGGTGGTTAGAGTGGACCAGAATGGCGGCCCCGGGTCACAAGTCGGCATTGCCGCTGCCATCGATCAATACGATTTTGTCAGTGATTAGCTGTAACCTAAACTGCCTGCACCAGAAACACTATCGCCCTGGCTACTGATGGCCGTAGTCCCCGCTTCGCATGTGCCAGTGACAGCGAATGATGCTGTTCCACAATCCACCGGTGGCGTTCAGTAATCCCCAAAAATGCATGGACATCTTTCATCGACGGCCCTTTATAGTTGATGGCCGCTCCCAATGTCTGGGCGACGAATTGAGTTTGCCGTGCGACGAGCCAAGTCAGATCCGTTTCGCGGAGATATGGATGCAGCACTGGGTCGTGTGACATCTCTTTATAGAACCGCCGGACAGCGGCGGAGACGCCGGACATGCCTCCCAATTGTTCGTAGGAGTTTGTGCGGAGGGATGCAGAATCAGATTCAAACGCGCGTGGCTGAGTGGACATAAGCGAGCTCCGGAAAATTATTTGTTGTTAAGCTCTCTATCGGCACTGCGCCCAAAGTCATTAATGAGCGAAACAGTCGGATTCCTAGGCCCGCTCGTATTTGTGCCCAATCTGGTATTCCCGCGCTGGCTGTTTTTGGAAAAAAGAATGTTTTTATTGACATACCCTGGTCAGGCCGCTAATTTCTTGCCTGTCCCCTGCCGATATACCAGTTGGAATGACTGCCATTGGTACGACCGTGTCGACAACCGGAAATTTCATGAACGTAAAGAAGACAGTGCGTGCGAGAACTGACGCGGTGAGAGTCCTCATCGCGGATGACGATCCGCTGGTACGGGCTGCTGTGGGCTTGCTGATCTCGCACCAACCGGACTTCTCCGTTGCTGGCGAAGCCACCAATGGCGAAGAAGCCATCACCATGGCTCATGAGTTGCGTCCGGATCTTCTCTTGCTCGATCTGAATATGCCCAAGAAAGCGGGCATGGATGCGCTGCGCGAAATGGGCGACTCCCTACCTGGCATGCGGACCATCCTGCTGACGGTGGGGATTGAGAAGCGCCAGATCGTGGAAGCGCTGCAACTGGGGGCGCGGGGAATCGTACTGAAAGAAGCGGCGCGCTCAGTACTAATCGACGCTATTCGGGCGGTGCAACAGGGAATGTATTGGATCAATCAGCATCCGGTTAGCGATGTGCATCGCGTATTAAACGAGTTTGCCGCGCCTGCGGAAAGTTTGTCCGAAAAACGAGAACTGCTTTCCAATAAGGAGATGCAGATTGTTACATTTATCGTGGAAGGCTGCACGAATAAGGACATTGCGAAAAGTCTTTCCACCAGTGAACAAGTGGTGAAGAACCACATGGGAAAGATCTTCGACAAGCTGGGAGTCTTCAACCGGCTGGAATTAGCGCTCTACGCCCTCGACAATCAGATGGTGCAGCGGCACTGAGCGGTTCGCTCTCACACCAGCTTTGATAATTTCATAAAGTGAAAAGGCACTCTTGGTTCGCCACGGTCAGCTATACTGGCGCGACAATAGGAGCTTACATTGAAAACGCTTTTAGCTTTGTCGCTTGTGGTGGCTGGCTTACTGGGATGCGCGCAAAAACAACCGTCGCAATCGCGGTCTCAGCCTGCGGTGAATCTGGCCGAAGCCGAAGCGGCGATTCGCGCTACTGACGCCCAATGGATGGCAACGAGGGATATCGAGAAGGCGGTCTCCTTCTGGACTGACGACGCGACCCTGCTCATGCCCGGCAGTCCGCCTGTTGCCGGCAAAACAGCACTCAAGGCCTATGTCGCTGGAGCAATGGCCTCGCCGGGATTCTCCATCACATGGACCACGGACAAGATAGTTTTGTCGCCATCCGGGGACATGGCGTACAGCACAGGGACTAATCGGGTCACGTTTAAAGATCCCAGGGGCAAGCTCATCACAACCAACAACAACGCAGTGGTGATCTGGAAGAAGCAGCCCGACGGTTCGTGGAAGTCAGTGATCGATATTTCCACTCCGCAGCCGATACCGGCATCGGCGATTGCTGAGAAGAAGTGACGTGAGTGCTTTCGTACTTTACGCATAACTAGAGGAGCTTCGAATTGAAAAGACTTCAGCTATTTCTAGCCTTGATTTTGGCAGCATTGCTTTCAGGGTGCGCTCAACCGGCGCCTTCAGAGTCCAAGTCATCTGCACCGGCGAAAGTCGATCTGGCCGAAGCCGAAGCAGCCGTTCGCGCTGCTGATGCTCAATGGCTGGCAGCGGCGAAGTCGCGAGACACGGAGAAGACAGTCGCGTTCTGGGCGGATGATGCAAGCATCATGATGCCAGGAGCTCCGCCCGTCACGGGGAAAAAAGCGATCAAGGATTATGTGGCGGGAGCGTTCGCCTCTCCGGAGTTTTCGATCTCGTGGACGACGGATAAGGTAGTGGTTTCAGATTCCGGTGACATGGCATACAGCACGGGCGAGGACCAAATCACATTCAAGGGGCCTGGCAATAAAGTTGTGACACAGAAGAACAACGGCGTGGCGATTTGGAAAAAGCAGGCGGATGGTTCGTGGAAGGTTGCAATCGATATCGCAACTGCGGAGCCTGAGGCAACGTCGCAGAAGGCTGCCGGGAATAAATAGAAACGTACTTTGCCTGACGCTTGCAATTGAATGGCGCACCTGCAAGACTTTGCTTTATTACTATGAACGATCCCGAGCCCACATCGAAGCGCGATCCCAAGTGGTCGGCGATGAACCGGCGCGAGTTGCTTAAACTGTCTCCGGTGCTGCTACTCGGGGCATTCACATTCGAAAAATTTCAGCAACCGCTGCTCGATGAAGGCGTGAAGTTCAGCGACTGGGCGACGGACAAAGTCTTCCGCGAACAGCATCTCGCACAGATATTCGCGGATTCGGAAGTTGTCCCGCTGGAAAAATTTCCCTACAACGGCTATGACGTGCTCGATCCGGGAGTCGATCTCGAAAACTGGACTCTCACCGTTGCCGGCGCCGTGGACAAGTCGGGCGAATACACACTGTCGCAAGTCCAATCTTTGCCGAAGATCAACCAGAATACTCGACACGTTTGCGTCGAGGGTTGGGACGCAATCGGCAGTTTCGGGGGAGTTCGTCTTTCGGATTTCCTGAGTGCTGTCGGCGCGGACAAGACCGTGCGTTACGTCAGCTTCGAATGTGCGGATGATTATTACGAATCGATCGACATGGCCAGCGCACTGCATCCGCAATCGCTGCTCTGTTATGAGATGTATGGGAAGCCGCTTGATCGAGGTCACGGCGCGCCGCTGCGGTTACAGACGCCCACTAAGCTGGGATACAAACAGGCGAAGTACATTACGAAACTGGAAGTCACTAACGTATTGCGTCCAGATAAAAAAGGTTACTGGGAAGATCAAGGGTACAGCTGGTTCGGTGGACTGTAAGAGACGACACAATGGCCAGTACACAATTCCAAATGGACGTAGCCGAGACGCGATCGCCGAAGTCAGGAGCGACGGTGCCAGCTGCATATGAGCATCCGTGGATCGTGCGCGCGGCGCACTGGATCAGTGCAATTTGCCTTTTCGTGCTGCTGGCGAGCGGCCTGCGGATCTTCCGCGCGTTTCCAAGCTTTGGGCCAAAGGTCGACCAGCAGAATTTCCTGGATGTTCCTAAAGGTCTGACGATTGGCGGATGGCTCGGCGGTGCTCTGCAATGGCACTTCACCTTCATGTGGATATTCATTGGCACAGGCGTGATCTATCTCGGATACCAATTATTCTCCGGACACTACAAGCAGGTGCTCTTCACGCCGAAGGACATCCCCGGCGTGTGGCCGATGGCGCGGCATTATTTTCTATTTGGGCCGAAGCCGCCAGTGACGGAGGCTTACAATCCGCTGCAAAAACTCGCGTACACGTCAGCGGTTGGATTCGGTATTCTCTCTGTGCTTACCGGGCTCGTACTGTACAAACCGGTGCAGTTTTCTTTGCTCGCGGCGATGATGGGAGGTTTCCATCTCACGCGCATCTGGCACACGGTGGCGATGTTGGGCTTCTTAGCATTCATCCCCGGCCACCTGATCATGGTGGCCATCCACGGCTGGGACAATTTCTATTCGATGATGATCGGATGGAAGCGCGACCCTGAGTATTTGCGTCGCTGAGTTTCCTCCGCAATCCTGCACTCCCTGAAAAACTCTCTCAGCACGCTCGCTTGCTATGGCAAGTGGTCGATATAGCAAGGCGCTGTTGTCGGTTGCGCCGGCGGATTCGGGGGAGTCATCCAAGGTGGATTGTTGAAATCAAAAAACTCAAGGAAATCTGGCTGCGCAGCATCGCGTTTGGTAAGGCTGGGCAGATTGAATCGATTTTCGACGAACTTCAGGAACGCTGTGTAATCGGCTTGCGTGTGGGAGACAAAACCCTTCTTCGTGAACGGTGAGATCACGATAAGTGGAATGCGGAAGCCCTCAATGGTGAAGTCGCCCTTGATGTCCGTAGGAAGAAGATCTTTGGGAGCAATGCCGTCCGGACTGACCGCCGCCGGTGGTGGCACGTGGTCATAGAATCCGCCTCCTTCGTCGAATGAAAGAAAGAAGACCGTGTCCTTCCAGGATTGACTAGACATGAGCGCATTGATAAGGCTCGCAGCGTAGGCAGAGCCAACTTGTACGCTGCCGGCCGCGTGCTCATCGCGTCCTGATTCGTATCCGCTCTCAATGAGGGCAACTGAAGGCAAAGTACCTGCCTGGACGTCCGTGAGGTATTGACTGACGGGAACAATCTTGTCTTGATGAGCATTTGCAAACGTGGTGAATGTGTTCAAGTAAGTTCCACCCGGATCCGTCACGTACACCTTCCACGAGATGTTGTTCTCTTGAAGAAGTTGAAAGATGTTTTTCTGCGTGGCTTCGCTGGTTGGCGGATAGACGAGTCCGGCAGAGGTGCCGGAGAGCAAGTACAAACGGTTAGGCTGAGTGCGCGTGGGAGCGGGCGAGAAGAAACGGTCAGAGGTGGCAAACTGAGTGGCCATGAAATAGTAGTAAGGCAGTTCGTTTTCCGTGTAGAAGCCCATGGCGCGGACGCCCTGAATGTCAGCACCGTTATTGTGGCGGGAAAAATTGCCGGCGGTGAGAGCGAAACCATCCATGAGGGCAATCCCGGACTCAGGGGCGCTGCGGTTTATGTCGACGTGGCTTTCATTCCAAGAGGGGCTGGGATTCTCAGTGCAAACGGTAACGAGGTGAAATGCATTGATGGCGGCGGTCCCGTCAAAATTCATGTTGCTGGCGGTGGCGGGGATACCATCTACGTCGGCACCCAGACCGTTCGCGACGCGGTAGGCATTCAGCTGGCCGAAATAGTGATCGAAGGAACGATTTTCCTGGACCATGATGACGATGTGGTTGACGGAAGTCTTCACATCGCCGGTTGCGGCGGTAACGGTTTGAGGGCTAACGGCCAAACCCCTGCAACCAGTGATCGCGGTTGAGGCCAATCCCAATGTGAAGCAGAAGAGCGCAGGTGCAAGGAGAAACGAGGCTTTCTTATAAAGTCCCAAATTATGCATGGTTCACCGTTTTCAGAGCTTCGATGAACCGAGCAGCCGGAATGTTGGCTAGAAAAGCTGCTCTGTGATGCTGAAAACCAACCTAGGAAATTTTGACTCTCTTCAGTGTCGAATGTGCTCTCTGTTCTTCTACTTGCTCCTTCTACTTTCTATTTCAAGTTGGTGAAATCGCAAGGTTTGTTGATGGGC
>JAOAPL010000282.1 GCA_025462925.1 Acidobacteriaceae bacterium | reverse complement strand
AGCCTTCTTCTCTGACTCCACGAAATAGACCTGCCGAGCCCCGCGGCTGATGGCCTCGATCCCCACCGCACCGGTGCCGGCATATAGATCGAGCCAGACGGAATCCGGCACCCGAGGGCCTACAACGTTGAACAGCGTTTCCCGCAATCTGTCGCTGGTGGGACGCGTATCCGTCCCCGGCGGGGCGTTGAGTTTGCGGCTGCGAAATTTCCCGGCGATAACTCTCATTGGCGTTGTGCCATTGTAAAACGCTCTTCGCTTCCGCTCTGTATACAATGGTAAGGAAAGTCACGCATCGGCTGCCTTTGCGTGTTCATCTAATAAATGACAGTCATGAAATCGTGGTCAATCCCGCTGGGAAAAGTCTTCGGCGTAGAGCTGCGGCTGCACCTGAGTTTTCTCTTTCTCGTGATGTTCATCCTTTTCCCCTTGCTTGATCCTTCCGCAGCTGTGGGCGCGGGCAAGGGCATGGCCCTGATCGGGATCATTACTCTTGCTGTTCTCCTGCATGAACTGGGACATATCCTTGCTGGAAACGCGCGCGGCGTATCCCCGAAAGCGGTGATGCTCCTGCCCATTGGCGGCGTTCCCCTGCGCGATGGCAGTGACCTGACCAAATCCCCGGCGGTCCGCGATGAAGTTTTTACGGCTCTAGCGGGTCCGGTTACGAACCTCATCGTTGCCGGGGCGGGGACTCTGGCTGCGTTCGCTTTGCGCCCGAACCTTTTACAAAACCTGCTTGCGCAGCCTTATCTCAGCGTTGAAGATCCGCTCAAGAGTTTCATTTGGGTGAATGTGGGATTGGCTGTGTTGAACCTGCTGCCCGCGTATCCGCTAGATGGCGGACGCATTCTCCGCGCATTCCTCGCCGACCCCGGCTCCGGGCCTGAGCATGAAGGCATGAGTTATAGCGCAGCCACGCGGCGCGCGGTGATGATCGGACAGGCCTTCGCGATGTTCCTGATCTTTGCCGGCATCCGCAACACATGGCTGATGCTGATCGGATTTTTCCTCTTCGTCGCCGTGCAGATCGAAGACCGCAGCTTGCTCTTCCAATCCGTGATTGAGAGCGTACGACTGGAAGAGATCATGCTCACCGATTTCTCCACCCTCTCGCCCGCGGACACGCTCGAAGACGCGCTGAACAAGGCCGTCCACAGCCTTCAGGACGACTTCCCGGTGATTCGCGGCAGTGACATGGTGGGTGTGATCAGCAAACAGAACATCCTGCGCGCGCTGCGAGACGAAGGAAACGGATACGTTCAGTCGGCGATGAAGAAGGCCTTCGAGACGGCGACCAAGAACGATTCGCTTGCAGCGGCGTTCCGGAAAATCACCAAAGGGACCACCATCATTCCCGTAGTCGATGAAAACCGTTTGGTGGGAATCGTCACGCTGCAAAACCTGATGCACAGCATGGGGCTGCTGGCGGAGAGCCGAAAGCTGCAACGCGAAGAAGAATAACTACAAGCGCACTCTCCGCACTTCGGTCACCGCTTTCACCTTTTTCAACTCATCAATGGCAGCCGTGGGAACGTCGCTGTCCACGCTCACTACCGCCACTGCTTCGGTGACATCGCCCTTTTTCTCTGCCCGACCCAGGGAAAAATTCGCTATGTTCACTCCATGTTTGCCCATGATCGTTCCTACTTCGCCGATCACGCCGGGAACATCGCGGTTCCGCAAGTAAACCAAATTGTGATTTAGCGGCGCCTCGATATTGATGCCGCTGATCATCGCCAGTCGATGGGAATCGCCGTTCAACACCGTCCCACGCGCTTCGGTTTCGCCTGCAGTTGTCTTCAGGATGATGCTCAGAACGTTGACAGCTGTTCCGGGCTTTTTGGTTTCCACAACTCGAATGCCTCGCTCTGCCGCAACTGAGGCGGCATTTACCAAGTTGGCCTTTTCCGGCAAACGTTGATTCAGGATTCCTTTCACAGCGGCGTTGCGGATCAAAGCCGTCTTCCACTCCGCCATCTTGCCGCTGAAACCTAGCCCGATCTCTTCGAGGTTCGCGTCCGTATCGACTACTTGGGCGATGAACGCTCCGAGTTTTTCCGCCATTTCGATATACGGATGCATCTCTGCATATTCTTCGTCGGTGACCGAGGGGACATTCACGGCGTTCTGGATCACGCCACGTTTCAAATATTCTTTCACCTGCTGCGCGATCTGCACTCCCACGGCTTCCTGCGCTTCGTTGGTGGAACCGGCGATATGCGGAGTGGCAATCAGGTTCTCGCACGCCAACAACGGCGAATCTTTCGGTGGCTCCTTAGTGAAGACGTCGAGGGCCGCCCCGCCTACCTGTCCCGACTTCAACGCCGTCGCGAGTGCCGCGTCGTTGATGAGTTCGCCGCGGGCGCAGTTGATGATGCGCACGCCTTTTTTCATTTTGTTGATCGCTGCTTCATTGATCATGCCTTCGGTCTGCGGAGTCAGGCCAACGTGCAGCGAAAGATAATCGGCCGCTGCATAGACTTCATCCACACCTGCCAGCGTGATCCCGAGTTCGCGCACTGCGGTCTGTGAGACATAAGGGTCATGCGCCACCACATTCATCTCAAACGCACGCGCGCGTTTCGCGACTTCTATTCCTACTCGTCCCAATCCGACGATGCCCAGCGTCTTCCCCCGCAGTTCCGTGCCTTGCAGCGATTTCTTCTCCCACTTTCCAGCGCGGGTGGTGGAATCCGCGCGCGAAAGATGCCGCGCCAACGCGAGCATCAGAGCAAGTGTGTGTTCTGCCACGGCGACGGCATTTGCGCCGGGCGTGTTCATCACCACGATGCCTTTTTTTGTGGCAGCGTCCAGGTCAATGTTGTCCACACCGACTCCGGCGCGTCCGATCACCCGCAATTGCGAGGCAGACTCCAACAGCTTGGCATCGACATTGACTGCAGAACGCACGACCAAGGCATCTGCGTCCGACAATTGCGCGGCGAGATCGCCATTGATCTGCTCGGCAGTGATCACGTTCCAACCCTGCTGTTCGCGGAAAATTTTGATACCGGCAGGCGACGTCTTTTCAGCGATAACTATCTTCATGGTTTCTTTTCCATCTCCGCATCTTCTAGTGTGAACAGATGGCTCTCTGCCCGCGGACGGCACGGGTCTTTCGGTTTGCAAAACATCACGGTCAAGTCGACAGTCTTCAGCCGCTCGCCCTCGGATTCCTCCACCACATAAGGCGTGTCCACGGGCAGGCGAAATTGAAAAAAGAATTTCCGCACGTAAGTGGAATCGAACGGATCGCCTTCCCTCAGTTTCCACGCCTGGCGAACTGCCTGCTCTGACGCGGGCTGCAATCCTTCCACTTCGAATTTGCCCATCGCAAAGAGGTCGCCTTCATTCACCACCAGTTCGTAGCTGACGGTCCCGGTAGCGTCGTTGTATGTGGGATTCGCCGTCAACAGCATGTGCATGTAGCCCATGGATGCGTAGAGGGCGCGAACGGCATTTGATTGCTTCGTAAACTCTGCGCCATCTGCGATCTGACCCGGCGCCGGGTGGACCATCTTGTTGAGCTCTTCCGTAGGTACTATTTTGTTCCCAGACCACCGCAGCGATGCGAACTTGAATAGCGGCCCCTCACTGACAGGAATCGCGGCTGCGATTGAGGTCTGACCCGCGTCGTTGGATAGGACTTCGACAGTTGGAGTCGAGAAGGTTGCGCGCAGATACCCGCGCTTCACGTAAACAGCACGTAGGTTCCGTTCGGCGAATTTGTTCAGGGTGCTGCGATTGTAAGTTGTCCCGATCAAACGTTTGGCTTCCGCATCCATCGCTGCAGCTATTGCCGGAGAGACGCCCGGAGTTGTGACTCGTGCGATCTTGACTTCAACGTCAGCCGCGATAAAAGACACGGCTTCACTCGTTCCCGTGTTGGGTGGCTCTTGGATGCTGGCGGTGACATTGCTGGTCACGCCCTTCTGCTTCAATACCGATTGCAATGCGGCACTCACTTCTTGTGTGAGTGTGCCATCGCGCGGAACCGTGCCGTTAAACAGCGGAACAAGCTTGTGAAGTTCATCGGTCAATTCCGCTGCAGGCAACCAGACAATGTTCTCGAAATCACATGGAATGAACTGGTCGTCATCTTTATCGACAAACTCGAATTCCACTTTCATCCCGCCGGGCATGGCCGCGTGTTTGTACTTTACTTCTGCAAACGCGCCGCTCGCATTCAACTTTTGCGCGGCGGCTTGGACCGCGGTGAGCGGAACTTCTGTCGTCCTATTCTCGGTGAGCCCGGTGCTGCGCAGAATGTCCTCTGCCAGAAATCGCTCCGATCCTGACGCGGTCAATTTCACAATCGGATATTTCTGCGCGTTGGCGCTCGTCGAAGCAAGCGCCATAACAGCGAGGACGAAGATCAATTGGCGAATCGGATTGCTCAAGACCGCAGCTCCCAACATCTACTTTGTTGCAGGCAGCACAATGTTATCAATTAAACGGGTAGTACCGACTTTTGCGGCCACGGC
>JAOAPL010000278.1 GCA_025462925.1 Acidobacteriaceae bacterium | reverse complement strand
AACGAAGCTGAACTCGCGGGAGTGATGGCGCATGAGATCGCCCATGTGGCGGCTCGGCACGCGACCAAGAACCAGACGAAGCGCGACATCTGGAATATCGCATCGATACCGCTGATATTTGTGGGCGGGCCGGCGGCGATGGCGGTGAGGAATCTTGCGAGCCTGGCGGTGCCAATGTCGTTCATGAAGTTCAGTCGCGATGCGGAGCGCGAGGCGGACCTGCTGGGCATCGAGTACGAGTATGCGACGGGATACGATCCTTCGGCCATGGTCAACTTCTTCGAGCGGCTGAGTTCGAAAGAGAAGCACAAGAAGAACTTTATTGCCCGGGCGTTCGCGACGCATCCGATGAATGAAGACCGTGTGCGGCGCGCGCAAAAAGAGATGGACACGATGCTGCCGCCGAATGAAGAGTATCTGCTGACGACCAGCGAATTCGACGAGGTCAAGGCGCGGTTGGTGAAACTGACGTCGTACAAGAAGATCGGGGACTTTGATCCGAAGCATCCGACGCTGCGGAAGAGCACGGGTAGTGACTCGGATAAGGACAAAGACAAGTCAGACAAGGATGAGGATCGGCCGACGCTGAAGAAGCAGTGAGGCCGTTTCGAGTTTCGCGCTTCGAGTTTCAAAGTCAAAAGCAAAAGCTTGGACCACGGAGAGCACGGAGGACATGGAGGAAGCTTTTGAACTTGCCCGCCCCTAGCGGAGCTAGGACAGGGCACCCGAAAAGGTTAAGGTGGGCCACCCGCCGCAGGCGCGAAATGGGCGTAAAATCTCTTTGGATAACCACAGCAGCCGAGTCGCAAGGAGGATCCGATGGATCCCACTTATGATCGTGTGAAGTCCGGGGGAGAAACGCCGCTTGAGGCCAGCCAACCCATTCGGTTCGCAGGCTCGGTGCTTGACGCCCAACGTCACGTCTGCGCTTTTTTTCATAACCCCGACGAAGAATACCGGGTGCTGCTTCCATTCATCAAAGACGGTTTCGAGCGGGGCGAGAAGGCGTTTCACATCGTCGATCCCAAGCTGCGAGCCGAGCACCGCCTACGGCTCGAGTCAGCCGGCATCGATGTGGCAACAGCGGAAACGAGCGGTCAGTTCGAGCTACGCAACTGGGCTGACGCGTATTTACGTGATGGTCACTTCGATCAGCATCGGATGCTCGCTCTGATTGAGGAAGTCCTGGACGGCGGCAGGCAGCAAGGGTACGCGCGCACCCGGCTGGTCGCGCACATGGACTGGGCGCTCGAAGATCGGCCGGGCGTCGACGATCTGGTGGAGTACGAGGCGCGACTGAACTATGTTTTGCCTCGCTATAAGGACCCGGTCATATGAATCTACGATCTCGCCAAGTTTGGCGGGCAGATCGTGGTCGACATCATGCGAACCCACCCCATGATCATCATCGGCGGCATCCTACAGGAGAACCCTTTCTTCGTTCCGCCGGACGAATTCTTGTGGGAGCTGCGTGAACGGCACACCACGCGCAACGCGGCGCCCCCGTCAGCGGCTTAACCCGGAAGTGGACAATGGAAAGTACAGCCGAGATCAAGCGACTTCAGAGCTGCATTAATGATCTGATCAGTGTTCTGGCGCTTCCTGCGATTTGGAGTGGCCGCGAGTCATCCCACATCCTAGGCACTCTGCTCGACGTGGTCCTCACCATGTTGCGCCTCGATTTTGCGTATGCGCGGCTCAGTGACGCGAGTGATGGTCCGCCAATCGAGGTGGTCCGGTTGGGTGATCACCGGAATTCCTCCGTTCAGCCGCAGCAAATCGGTCAAGCTCTCGACCGTTGGTTGACATGCGAACAAACCGCCTCGCGGATCATGGTTCCAGATCCGGCGGGAGAGGGTGAAGTGTCAATCGCGTCGTTCTCGCTGGGCCTTCAGCACGAAGTCGGCATGTTGATAGCTGGCTCCCGGCGAACTGATTTCCCGACCGAAGTCGAACGGCTCCTCCTGCGTGTCGCGGCCAACCAGGCCGGAATTGGATTGCAGGAGGCCCGACGCTCCGGCGAGCAGAAGCGGATCGCAGAGATGCTCGAACAACGAGTGGCCGAGCGGACCAGACGACTAACAGCCGTCAACGACGAGCTGCGGCGTAGCGAAGCATATTTGGCGGAAGCTCAGAGACTCAGTCGCACCGGGAGCTTAGGCTGGAGAGTTTCCGGTGGCGAGATCATCTGGTCAGAGGAAAGCTTTCGAATCTTCCAATACGACCGAACCACGACACCGACCATGGAACTTGTTCTGCAAAGGGCTCATCCGGAAGACGCAGCCCTCGTTAAACAGACCATCGAGCGCGCGTCGCAGGATGGGAAAGATTTTGAACATGAATGTCGCTTGCTGATGCCGGATGGTTCCGTCAAACATGTCCGCGTTGTGGCTCATGCTTTAAGCGATGAAACGGGCAGCGTCGAGTTTGTTGGAGCGGTGATGGACGTGACCGTAGCAAAGCAGGCGGAAGAAGCTTTGCGGCAAGCGCAGGCGGACCTGGAGCACGTGAGCCTTGTGACCACAATGGGAGAGTTGACCGCCTCCCTGGCACACGAAGTGAATCAACCGATCGCCGCCGCCGTCACCAACGCCAATGCTTGCTTGCGCTGGCTTACGCGCGAGCGCCCGGATGTGGAAGAGGCCCGCCAGTCCGCGTCGAGAATCGTCAAGGATGCAACCCGCGCTGGCGAAATCATCAGTCGGACCCGCTTGCTGTTTGAGAAGCGCAATTGGAAACGGGAGTTGATGGATGTAAACGAAGTTATTCAAGAGATGATTGTCCTCCTGCGTAGCGAGGCAACGCGATACAACGTATCAATCCGGACAGAATTGGGGGCAGATCTTCCCCAGGTCATGGCAGACCGCGTGCAGTTACAGCAGGTGATGATGAACCTCATCATGAACAGCATCGATGCGATGGGAGATGTGGATGGGACACGGGAACTCGCCATCGGGTCGCAGAGAGCGGAAGAGGAACAACTTCTGGTATCCGTCAGCGATACTGGCGTGGGACTGCCCCGACAACAGGCGGACCGGATCTTCAATGCGTTCTTCACCACCAAGCCTCACGGCACCGGCATGGGGCTTCGGATCTGCCGCTCCATCGTTGAATCGCATGACGGCCGCTTGTGGGCTGTCGACAACTCTCCGCGGGGCGCAAGTTTTTATTTCACTGTATCCACCAAAGCCGAGGCACATGAATGAGGCCCGCAGGCGCTCCCACGCCTTGGCGCTCGGCCCTCCGGGCGAACTAACCTCCTCATGCAGCACGGTCGAGAGGCGTGCCCATGGCGGCACGCGCTTCCTCGGCTTTTGCAGACCCGCGCAGGATGCGAGCAACGGCAACCGCCACAATCAGACCGATCAACGACCCAAGCGGATATACCCAATAGGTGGATAGATCGCCGCGGGCAACATCGGGACCAAAAGCGCGCGCGGGATTGAACGCAGCGCCGTCAAACGGTCCACCCATCGTTCCCGCCGCCATTACGTAAGCGCCAACTGCAATAGGCACGAAACTGCCGTCTAATTTGGGACCATTCGCCATGCTCAACACGAGGAGCACCATGCCAAAGGTAAGGACCGCTTCGCAGCCGACCGCTTGCCAAAGTTTGCCTGCCTGCGGAATGGTGGCGGCCAGGTTCCCGCCGCGACCAAACAGTCCTGCTGCGAGCAATGATCCTGCGGAAGCCGCCGACAATTGCACGACGAAGTAAACCAGCGCCATCGGCCACCCCATGTCTCCGCGCAACGCGAAGGCAAGTGTCATTGCCGGGTTGAAATGCGCCGATATGTCGCCAAGGAAATAAACGGCGGTGACAAGCCACAACGAGGATACGGCAGACAGGATAAAAGCATATTGGTACGGAGCGAGAGGCGCGCCTCCGTATTGGGCCAAGATAGCCGCGCCGCCCGAGAGCACGAATGTTAGGCCAGACGTCCCGATGAATTCTGAAATCAGACGGCGTGCTCGATGTTCGTTGTTAGTCCAGTCAGCGTAGAATCTCGGCCCTACCTGTTTTGCGAGCGCTTTCTCGCCAACCACGGGAATGGTTGCAGTTTGATCCATCGAATTACACTCGGCCTACCTGTTATGCCGCTACGTAGGGTTTGACCATCTTTGCCGGATCGACGACTTTGTCGAATTCGGCTTCCGAGACAAAGCCTAATTTCAGTGCCGCGTCCTTCAGCGTGAGATCGTTGTCCAACGCATAATGCGCTATCTTCGAGGCCTTGTCGTATCCAATAACGGGCGAGAGCGCCGTCACCAACATCAGAGACCGCTCCACATCTTCACTGATCTTCTTTAAATTCGGTTTCGTGCCCTCGACCAGGAACTTACGGAAGTTTGTGACTGCGTCGGTTAAAAGCGTGATTGAATGCGTGATGTTGTAGATGATGAGCGGCTTGTAAACATTCATTTCGAGATAGCCGCCTCCGCCTCCAAATCCCACCGCAACGTCATTGGCCATGACCTGCACGGACACCATAGTCAGGGCCTCGGCCTGCGTGGGATTCACTTTGCCGGGCATGATGGACGAGCCCGGTTCATTGGCCGGAATACTCAATTCGTCAAAACCCGCGCGCGGTCCGCACGACATCAGACGAATGTCATTCCCGATCTTGTAGAGCGACACCGCGAGCGTTCGCATAGTGCCGTGGAGTTGAACCAGAGCGTCATGAGCGCCTTGCACCGCGAACTTGTTGGGCGCAGTGACAAAGGGCAAGCCCGTCAACTTGGCAATCTGAGCCGCAGCAGCTTCGGCAAAACCCGGCGCGGAATTGAGGCCAGTTCCTACCGCCGTGCCACCCAGTGCTAGCCGGTAAACACCCTGAAGTGCAGTTTCAAGCCTGTCGATGTCATCGGACAGTACCACCGCATAGCCCGACCACTCCTGGCCCAGCGTGAGCGGGGTGGCATCCTGCATATGAGTGCGGCCGATCTTGATAATGTCTTTCCATGCGTCACTCTTTGCTTGAATGGCATCGCGAAGCGCCCGTACTGCTGGAATAAGTCTTTCCTTTACGTTGACAGCTGCGGCGATAGACATCGCTGAAGGAAACGAATCGTTGGAGGACTGTGCCATGTTGACGTCGTCGTTGGGATGAACAGGTTTCTTGGAGCCAAGCGGTGTGCCGGCGATCTGACAGCA
>JAOAPL010000274.1 GCA_025462925.1 Acidobacteriaceae bacterium | reverse complement strand
AGCGTCCGCTGCGATCTACTCAGGCCCTACGGTCTCGACGGTAGGGGTATCCACCTGATATTCATCAGGTGTTCTCCTTACGCAAAAATGGGTATCTCACCGCCTTGCGTTCTCCTGGTGACAGTCTATGTTGCTACGAGTGGGGTCGCCTCTGGACGCGCTTTACCCGAAGTCATTCAATCTGTCCTGACAGAGGAAGCCACCCAAAACTAAGGCAGTAAGGCTGTCGTGTCGTGTCTTGGCATGAGGGGCGCATTGAGAAACGAATCCAGCTGGCGGTGCCTTTAGAGCTTTTTGGACCGGAGGACCCCGCCGGTTCGGAGCGTACGATAGCAGAAAACGTGTGCGCTCACGGTGCACGCGTTTTAGCACGACGGGTGAGGCAGCCTAATGAGCGACTGATGGTGAGCTCTTGGAGGGTAATGTGCGAACCCAGGCGTGGGTCGTTTATTGTCAGCGGCTGCTCGATGGGCGTTTTGGTGTTGGATTACAGCTCCAGGGAGTGGACGCCAATTTCGTTTCGGCTGTTCGCCGGTGGTCATAGAATCAGAAGTGAAAACATTCCAGTTGGAGTCAGACGATGCACATAGAGCGGCGATGAGCGCTTTGCCCCAGCTCGAAGGACTGAAAAGCGTTTCAGTCGATGAAGCAAACAAATCCCTGACAGAGAAACTGACTTCCCCTAGGTCGACGGCGGGATTTCTCCTGACGGACTCCTTGCTGAACCCCATCTCGTTCAATGCTGAGGCTATCCAGATTCTGAGTTATCCAGAGAAGCTCGCAGACCTAGCGCGCTCGGAGCTCTTCCTTGCGGAAAAGATTCGGTCGACCTTGGTAAGCACTCGGTCCTCAGGTGAATCACCTTTTGTCCCCGAATTCCGGTCAGGCAGGAGGCGTTATTTCTGTCGGGCCTTCCTCGTTGATTCCGGCAGCAAAGAGCCTTTTCGACCCAGCATGGCGATGCTACTCGAAAGAGGACCCTCCGGATTGGTCCCGTTGTCGGAAGTCTGCCAGCAATTCAAGCTCACGCAACGCGAGCGGGAAGTGTTGGAGTATTTGCTGCAAGGCATGAGCAGCAAGGTAATCGCGAATCGGATGAACCTCAGCCCCAGCACAGTAAAGGCCTTTCTGCGACTAATCATGATCAAGACTGGTTCCTCTTCTCGGTCGGCAATAGTTGGGAAAATTCTCATGACCCAACCATAGTCGTGGCTTGATCGCCGCTGTTGCGATCATTGGGCTCGCCAGACCCAGCCTCGTCATAGCAGCAAAGATTGAAATTCTGCTTCAAATCTGCCGGACCAGTTAGCCGATCGTCGTGATTCTTACCGCTGCGCTGTAACTCGGCTGCGCGATGATCGCCGCCTCACGCACTGCAGGAAAAAAGCTCGGACTCGGTAAAATCGGTAGTCGGTCGCCAAAGCCAGAGTGTGCGTTTACGTCGCTACTTCGTCAACCGGTTCCCCAACTTGTGCCGGGCGCGATGAGCCTAGAGGACTTGCGCTAAGGAGAGATACGGGAGTCACCTCTTTCGTGTCGGTTACTCCCCCGCACGAAGGACTAGTCCAATGGCCTAGTTCGTTCGCCTAACATAAGCGGCTAAACCCTTTGTACGCGGTACTTTTCCGTGCACCGATTCGAGTAAGGACCGCATTGCACCCTACCCTGGCATTAGCTACTGTGGCCGCACGATTCAGCTACAGGTGGTTCGGGGGTTTCTACGGGGGGATGCTGGAGATGGGAGTTAAAGGGCGGTAGCTTGTCGAGTTGGGTCAGAGGCATTTGGAGATTGACGTGGAGACCGAAAACATAGCTTATAAATGGTACGCGCTGCGGGTCAGAAGCCGGCACGAAGATGCAGTGGCGAGGCATTTGGACGCCAGGGGCTTGGAATCGTTTCTGCCACTGTACAAATGCCAACGCCGTTGGTCTGATCGTTTTAAAGAAACCGATGTCCCTCTTTTTCCAGGGTACGTGTTCTGTCAGTTCAACGCGATGAACCGGCTCCCGGTTCTAACGATTCCTGGGGTGGTCCATGTGGTGGGTATAGGCAAGGTTCCGGCGCCCATAGATGAAATGGAGATTGCTGCCATCCAGGTTGCCGTCAAATCCGGATTACCCAGCCAACCCTGGCCGTTCCTGCGGATCGGTCATAGGGTGAGGATTGAGCATGGTCCGCTTTCTGGCATAGAGGGGATCTTGTCGGGTTTCCGAGGGCATCAGCGTCTTGTGTTGTCTGTAACACTTTTGCAGCGATCAGTCGCCGTTCAGGTTGATGAGGCTGAAGTTCAGCCCATTCCACTGCAACACCGGGCCTGCAGTGATCCTTTGACCTCTCAAGGTGTTTTGACGCAGCGCATTGCCTAGACCGCATTTGGCATTCCTTTGCGCAAAATTCCCTGTCAATGTTACTTTCGTGAAATCTGTCCCGTGACGGGTTCTTTTCAACGAGCCTTCAATAGCCTCCTGGTAACAAGCGGTCGATTTTCAAAACTACCGTAGCAACGACGAAAAAGCATGCAACTCTTTGTATTTGTCGCCGCGCTTTTAGCATCGGCAACGTTTACCCGCTGGGTCCGCAATTTTGCCATTGCTCGCGGATGGTATTCTGTTCCCAGTTCGGACCGCCATATCCATACTCGTCCGATACCCCGACTAGGCGGAGTCGCCATCTTCCTGGCCCTGTGGTGCATAGTATTGCTGGGCCAGGTGGCAGGGCACTTCGTCGCCCGCGAATTTGTCTTTTTGAATCTAACTCTCAAGATTCTGGGTCCTGCGACCATTATTTTCCTGCTTGGGTTGATCGACGATTTTTGGGGAGTGAGCCCCTACGTAAAGTTTGCGGTGCAGGCCGGTGCCGCAGCACTCTTGTTCTGGAATGGCTTTGGAATATCTCGTTTGTCGCTTCTGGCAGGTTACCCCCATTTAGGATGGCTGGTCGGACTGCCGCTGACAATTATTTGGGTTCTGTGGATCACCAATGCATTCAATTTGATTGATGGCCTTGATGGGCTCGCGGCGGGATCCGCCCTGTTCTCAACGCTGGTCACCTGTGTGGTGTCTATATTATTCCACAATGAAGGGGTTCTTTTTCTGACGCTCGCTTTGGCAGGCGCGGTTGCCGGCTTTCTTCGATATAACTTCAATCCAGCATCGATTTTCCTCGGCGATTGCGGCAGTTTGCTGATCGGGTTCCTGCTGAGCGCAATCGCCCTCGCCGGATCACAAAAAGCCCCGACCGTGGTGGCTGTTGCGATCCCCATCGTTTCTCTCGGGCTCCCGATTTTGGATGTCGCCGTCGCGGTAATCCGTCGGTTCTTGAGCTGCAAACGCCTATTTGACGCTGACCGTGAACACATTCACCACAAGCTACTCGGCCGGGGCATATCCCATAAACAAGCCGTCTTAGTGCTTTATGGAGTAAGCGCCTGCTTTGGTCTATTAAGCCTTTTCCTTCTGCACCCGGCAACTGCCGCGGCGACAACAGTTCTGATGGTGGTTGGGATAGGAGTCCTGATTGGTGTCCAGCAATTACGCTATCCCGAATTCCTGGAATTGGGCCGCGTGGCCAACCGCACCCTGAATCAACGTCACGTGATCGCCAACGACATAAGCATTCGCCGGGCCGCGGATGCTCTGCAGTTATGCGCAACCCGCGCACACTTTTGCCAAATATTGCAGGAGTGTCTTGAGCCGGTTGGGTTTGACGGTTTCGGCGTGTATTTATCGTCAGAATTGCCGGCCGGAGTTGAGGTTTATCCTTTCAGCCATGCCGGCGGGTCGAAACTTCAGTTCTTTTGGGATCACTCAGTGACTTCCACGGAGACGAATTGGAGTTTGAGTTTTAGCCTGTTGAGTCAAGACGGAAACCGACTCGGCGGCTTCAGTTTGTATCGCAAGGA
This sequence comes from Acidobacteriaceae bacterium, assembly GCA_025462925.1. Lineage (GTDB taxonomy): Bacteria > Acidobacteriota > Terriglobia > Terriglobales > Acidobacteriaceae > JAICLA01. Next base: position 14,175 of record JAOAPL010000274.1, on the reverse strand, counting down.
CACGGCATCTCCCCTTTGGATGGATCCCGATGTCTTTACGGCAACTGGATTCTCTCGCGCGGTCGCAGCCGTTGTCGAAAAAAAGCTGGATTCCTGGTTCGTTAAGAGCCACAAAGAACAGGTACAGCTACCTGCATTCGAAACAGTCGGTACAGTGATAGGTTCGAGGGTACGTCAGCCCATAATTATTCCCACCTCCAGCTAAGCCAAAATCATTAGTTCTTATTAGAAATGTGCACCGACATCATGAATGCGAGCCTGTGAAGGGTGAAAGTATCGCCGAGATTGCAGCCGGTGGTTAGATCGACGATGATCGCAAGAATTGTTCCGTTCGGCCTGGCGGGTGTGTTCTTAATCGTGGGGGCTGGCGCGCAAATTCCCATCTCGCCAGATGAACCGAAAGCAAAATGCGGCAGCCAGATTCGCTCCACTTACCTGCTGGGGCCTGATGACCAACTCGAGATTTCCGGCCCTGAATTAAGTGACCTTCCCAATAAGCCAGTTCGCATTGACGGCGAGGGCGATATACAGGTCCCGCTTGTGGGACGCGTCCATGTGGCCGGCCTGACCGTGCAGCAGACCGAGCAAAAACTCAACAAACTTTTGAGCACGTACATTCGTAAGCCGCAAGTTGTTGTAGGCGTCGCGGAAGTACGCAGTCAGCCCGTTTCTATTTTAGGCGCAGTAAACACACCGGGCGTTCATCAGGTTCAGGGACACAAGACGTTACTGGAGATGCTAGCGCTCGCGGGCGGGATCCGGCCAGACGCCGGTTATAGCGTCCGTATCACGCGTCAACTGGAGTGGGGATGCATCCCATTGCCGAAGACGGAGCTTGACGCCTCGGGCCGCTTCAGCGTGGCTGAACTGAACCTAAAAAAAATCATGGAAGCCAAAAACCCGGAAGAGAACATTCAGATTTTGCCGCATGATGTCGTCTCCGTTCCGAAAGCGGAAATGGTGTACGTGATCGGTGAGGTAAAGCGCTCAGGTGGATTTGTCCTAGGTGAACACGAGGTCATCTCGGTGCTCCAGGCGCTTTCGCTGGCAGAGGGCCTCAACACAACTGCTGACGCGCGGCATGCCAGGATCCTGCGCCTGAAGCGCGATGCAGATCAGCGTGAAGAGCTGGCCGTCAACGTCAAGGACGTTCTGAATGGAAAGAAGGCGGACGTCGCACTTCGGGGCAACGATATTCTGTTTATCCCTGGCAGTACGGGCAAGAAGGCGGCCCTACGGGCCATCGAAGCGGCTATTCAAACGGGAACCGGCATGGCCATCTGGCGCACGCCTTAAAGTCTTATTTGGGACACAGGATGAAAGCTTCAGAATTTCCAATCGAAAAACCTCAGCGACGCTCGCGCGAGCTCAGCCGAAAAGCGGCGCAGCGTCCCACCGTTTATAGGTATGTCGAGCAGCCTTCGGCAGATGTCGCTGCGCCGGAAAGCTACGACAGTCTCCTGGATTACTGGCACATTCTGCTGCGCCACAGGATGACGCTACTAAGCTTTGCCGTCGTGGGTCTGCTCGCAGCCATCTTGATCAGCTTGGTTCAGACACCGATTTACCGCGTCAGGACTTCGCTCGAAATCCAAAGTACCAACTTCCTGGAGATAAAGGGCGCCAATGACTCCACCGGGAGCTATGCTTCACCAGAGTCCTACGTCGAAACGCAGGTCAAGCTTCTGCAGAGCGAGTCACTACTCGACCACGTGATCGACAAACTGAAGCTCCACGAGGACCGGCCCACAACGGCCTGGGGAGTTTTCGCGTCCGGTGTGAGGCGTATTTTCGAATTGTCCAAAACTTCGCATCTTCCAGAAAGAGAGGAATTGATCCGGCAGATAGAGCGCAATCTTACTGTGCGGACGTCCGGTAACTCGCGCTTGCTGGAAGTGCTGTATGAGTCGCCGGATCCCAAACACGCGGCTGACTTCGCTAATACGCTGGTCAGCGACTTCATCGAACTAAGCCAGGAGGAAAGGTGGAAATCCGCCCAAGGGACCGCCGAATGGCTGACGAGCCATCTGGACAAAATGAAGGCTCAGTTGGAGGCCTCCGAGGCGCAGCTCCAGGACTACGCGCGCACGTCCGGACTATCGTTTACCTCGGAAAAGGAAAATTTAGCGGAGAGCCGACTCAAAGAATTACAAGACGAGCTATCCAAGGCCCAGGCTGATCGCATCGCCAACCAGGCGAAATTTGAAGCGGCGAAGAGCAGGCCAGCGGATTCCTTACCAGAAGTGCTGGAAGACCCGACGATGCGTGAGTATCGCCAGAAGCTGACTGAATTGCAGCGGCAGTATGCTGAACTCAGTGCAACGCTGACTCCGGAGCATTACAAAGTGCAGCGCGTGCAAGCCCAGATGAACGAACTACGGTCCGAGATGCAGAAGGAACGCGGCAACGTGCTACGGCGCATCGGCAACGAATATGCAGCCGCCTTACGCCGTGAACGACTCCTGTCCGAGACCCACGCCAATCAGGAGAAAGTGGTGGCGGATCAATCGAGCAAGGCGATCCATTACGACACCCTGAAGCGTGACGTGGATTCCAACCGCCGGCTCTACGAAGTGATGCTGCAGAGGGTTAAGGAAGCCAGCTTGGCCACCGCTATGCGCGACAGCAATGTACTAGTCGTTGACCGCGCCAAACCGCCGGTGCTTCCCTATCGTCCAAGCCTGCCGATGAACTCGGCCATTGGTCTGTTCAGCGGCGTGCTCCTGGGTTTTGGATTCGTGCTGCTCCGCGAGCGCGTTGATCGCAGGATAATCGCTCCCGGCGACGCACAGGTCTATTTAGATTTACCGGAGTTGGGTGTTATCCCTATGGACGAGGCCGCTGTCGCGTGGCAGATTCCTAATCGCGTGCAGCCGCATCACGCTGCCCCGCCCCTTCCGTCCAAAAGCGCCCTGGCGTCCTCTCTTGGAGATTGTCCCGAACTAGCAACGTGGAAGCGCAAACCTTCTTTGCTCGCTGAATGCACGCGCACCACGCTGACTTCTATTCTCTTGCCTAGCCAGAATGCAGACGGTCCTCGGATCCTTGTCCTCACAAGTCCATGCCCAGGTGATGGAAAAACAACGGTGGCCTGTAATCTCAGTATTGCGATCGCGGAGATCGGTCGCAGGGTGCTGCTGATTGACGGCGATCTGCGGCGCCCGAGACTGCATAAGGTTTTTAGCACAGCGAACAGCGGGGGGTTGAGTGACGTGCTGTGGGCAGACGGCTCTCTTGAAACTGCTCCCCTTTCCGACCTGGTTCGCGAGACCGAAGTGTCCGGTCTTTGGCTGCTGCCAGCGGGCAGTTGTGGCGTAACGCCATCGAATCTCTTTTATTCTCCTCGAATGTCGCGGCTTTTGAGGCGTCTGCGGACGGAGTTTGACATGATTCTGATTGATGCACCGCCGATGATCCACCTCGCGGATGCACGCGTGCTGGGCCGCCTCGCTGACAGCGTCATTTTAGTGGTTCGCGCGGGGCAAACGACGACGGAGAGCGCGCTCTTGGCAACTCAGCGTTTCGCCGAGGACGGGACACATGTGCTCGGCACGGTTCTAAATAGTTGGGACCCAAAAACTGGCCGAGACTACGGTTACGGAAGTTACAACGACCACAAAGCCTACGTCGCGCGGTAAACCAAAAGAACTAACCTTGCGGTTCACGACCTTACACCATGCTCTTTGACTCGCCCGCCTATTTTATTTTTCTGCTTCCCGTTGTGGTCATTTATTGGCGCCTGAATCGCCAGCAACAGAACGTCTTTCTGCTGCTCGCGAGCTATTTTTTTTACGGCTGGTGGGATTGGCGCTTCCTTGCACTCATGATCGGCAGCACAACGATGGATTTCCTCATCGCGCAGAAAATCGCCCCCGGTAGCCTGAACACGAACCGCAAGAAGTGGCTCATTTTCTCGCTAGTGTTGAACTTTTCTATCCTGGGAATCTTCAAATACTTTAATTTCTTCGCGGACTCTTTTTCAGTCGCCCTAAATACGCTTGGCGTCCACAATATTCCTCTGCCCCTCATCCGTATCCTTCTGCCGCCGGGCATCTCTTTCTATACCTTCCAAGAAGTCGCATACATCGTGGATGTCTATAAGGGCAGACTCGAGCCCGCGAAGTCGTTTATCGAGTATGGCTTATTCGTCAGCCTGTTTCCGCACCTGATCGCAGGCCCAATTCAAAGACCGGGGCACCTTCTCCCTCAGGTGCAAATGGATCGTAGCTTCAACGCGGACCGATTTTTCGATGGTCTGATGCTGATTTTTTCTGGCCTCGTGCGCAAGTGTGTGGTCGCAGACAATTGCGCTCTGCTGGCGAATGCGGCCTTTGGCGGCCAACTCGGAAAACCGAATCTCTGGGTTGTTCTGATCGGAACGTATGCGTTCGCTTGGCAAGTTTATGGAGATTTCAGCGGCTATAGCGATATCGCACGCGGTAGTGCTCAACTGATGGGCTTCCATTTCATGGTCAACTTCCGGCAGCCGTTTCTGGCCCTCCGGCTCCAAGATTTTTGGCGGCGCTGGCACATTAGTTTGAGCACTTGGCTTCGCGACTACTTGTACATCCCTTTGGGTGGCAGTGCCGGTGGGGAATGGAAAACCTCCCTGAATCTTCTCACGACAATGATCCTGGCTGGCCTTTGGCACGGCGCAAACTGGACGTTCGTCATCTTTGGTGCGATTCATGGCGTAGTTTTGGGTTTTGAACGTAGGCTTTTCCCGACCGCCGCGAAGGCTGCTGATACGGTTCGGCCCCGGCCCGTTGTTGCGTTCTTCTCGTTGTGGGGACAACGGATCTTAACCTTTAACATCTTTTGCCTGAGCTTGGCCTTCTTCAGGGCGACTTCACTCACTTCGGCGACACAGTTCCTGGCTGGATTATCTAATTTTGTATGGCGCAGCGAGTATGCTTCAGCGTTGTTTATGCTGGCCATTTTCTCCATGCCTTTGTTCGTCGTGGACCTGTTGCTGGAAGCTAGCAACCAGGAATACCCGTTTGCGAACGCCTCGTACGCATTTCGCACCGGACTTGCGACCGTCGCGCTCGTCCTATTGGCACTCTTTTCTGGAAACGCTTTCAATGCCTTCGTCTATTTCCGATTCTAAGTCGCCTGGCTTGGTTTATGCCAAGGTCTTGGCCGCGATCTGCGCGATCTTGCTGGCCTTGATCGAGGTCTCCTCGATCTATCTGCTCAAGCATCATTCGCCCACTTATGCGCGAATTTCTGGGCAATACAACGAAGCTGTGAAGATCCGCCCGGCTCGACCTGGCGAGCCCGCAAACGTGCTGATGGTGGGCAATTCCCTGCTGCTGCATGGAATCGAACTGGATCGCTTCCGGGCGTTGACTTCCGCCAGATTGCACATCTATCCCATTTTTCTTGAAGCTACCGGCTACTACGATTGGCTGTACGCGCTGCGTGGGCTATTCCGGCAGGGAGCCAGACCGCAGGCGGTCGTCCTCGGTGTGGGTGTTAATTATTTTCTCGAGGATGGTGTGCGTCAGGATTATGCCCCCATGCTTTTCTTTAGCGCCCGAGACACGCTCGCCGTGGCTTCCAATCTACATCTGGATCGTACTGCGACAAGCAATCTATTGCTTGCGCATTCGAGCACTTTCTGGGACACGCGCAGCGCTATCCGAACGCAGATTCTTAGCCACGTGGTTCCTCACCTTGAAGATCTCTTTATGCTCGTAAATCAGACGCCGACCATTCCAGAGGGCAGGGCGTTTGAAGAGATTGTCGTTCCCCGTTTGCGGAGGATGCAGGAGCTATGTGAAGCGCACGGAGCCAAGCTAATTCTTCTGGTCCCGCCGACTCTCTCCGCGGAGAGTGCCGTCAGCGAGATGGCTTACGCAGCGCACAAGGCAGGGGTCGACGTATCTGTGCCTGTCGATCCAGCGGCCCTTTCCGCTAATTTTTACCAGCGGGACGGAATGCATCTCAATAGCCAAGGCGCAGTGGTTTTCACATCAGCGTTGGCTAAAGACCTTCCCGACAAGGTTGTGACTCACAATACGCTTGCTTCCCACCCCGTCCGATGAACCTCATCTCTAGCTGCGGAGATTGCTGACCGTGAGCACTGAAGCCCCGGGCGTATTTGCCCTGGAACAATACAAACGTGCCTCTTTGCGCGCCGATTTCAGCTGGATGTTCGTGGGGAATGCAATTTACGCGGGCGGCCAGTTTGCGACCCTGATGCTGCTGGCCAAGCTGGTTCGGCCAGAACTGGTCGGGCAGTACGCTTTGGGCCTCGCCGTTGTATATCCCGTGATAATGCTCACGAACATACAACTACGGGCCGTTATGACCTCGGGCGCTCAGCAGAAAGCCCATTTCGGCGATTACCTTTGCCTCCGCCTGCTGACCACGTCGCTGGCACTCGTGATTATCTTCGCCATCACGCAAGTTCTAGGCTATCGCTGGGACCTGACAGCGGTGGTGCTGATGGTGGGTGTAGCGTACGCCATCGAAACCATCAGCGATGTGTATTATGCGCGGCTGCAATTGCACGACAAAATGGTTGAGATCTCCAAATCATTGATTGCCAGGGCACTCCTATCCGTGCTTGGACTGGCAGTCGCAACCTATGTCAGCAGAAGTCTTCTGTGGGGAGTCGCCGGTGTTGTGCTAGCTCGTGCAATCGTCCTCTTCGGTTACGACATTTGCGAGCCTACTCATGGTCTGGCTAGGCAATCCAAATGGTTTCCTCGAAATGAGGCGCTGACGCCGCGTTTCAACCTAAGAGTGCAACGCGAATTACTGTGGTTCAGTCTGCCCCTCGGCATCGTAGTGCTCTTAACCTCTTTAAATTCCAACGCCCCTAGCTATTTCATCAAGCATGCACTCGGGGAACGGGATCTGGGTATTTTCTCAGCAATGGGATTCATGATTTCGGTGGGAAACATGGCCGTGGTATCGCTTGGGCAGTGCGCGTTCACTCGCCTAGCCAGATCGTATGGCGATGGAAACTTTGTTGCGTTCGGCTCGCTACTTGGCAAGCTCCTCGCCTTTGGGGCAACGCTAGGACTGTGTGGAATGCTTTTTTCCAAATTAGCAGGGCGCGAGATCCTTACTATCCTGTTCCGGCCCGAATACGCCGAACGTGCAGATCTTCTTTCCTGGATCATGGCGGCCGGAGGCGTCCTGTTTATGGCCCAGTTTTTGGGATTTGGCATGACTGCGGCGGGTTATTACAAGTCACAGGTCATACTGAATATCGTGGCAAACCTAAGTCTTTTCGCAGCCTGCTATTGGTTCGTTGCACGACAAGGGCTGTTGGGCGCGATCTTCGCGATGCTAATCGCCGCGATCGTGCAGCTTGCGGGAAGCGCCATGGTTCTCGTCAAAGGCATGCGACTGCACACACATGTGTGCGCCAGAAGGGCCGAAACCGCATGACGCCCCGTATCACTACAAACAGTTTCACCGGAACGAACTCCAGTCTCGTTGCCACAGAAGACTTTTCCGCCTTGGGCAAATTTGCGTTCGCTTCCCTTTGGCTCTTCGTGTTCGCCATTCCATGGGAAGACGCAGTCACGATCTCTAATTTTGGTACAAGTGCACGTTTAATTGGGATGCTCACGGGAAGTCTTGGCGTCTTCGCAATCCTCGAAAGAGGGAGAGTCAGACGGCCAGCTCCCGGCCACATCCTAATGGCTCTATTTGTTTTGTTGGCGGCGATAAGTTACCTGTGGAGTCTGTATCCTGAGGGAACGCTTACGCAGGTTTTCACGTACATCCAGCTCTTCACGTTGGTGTGGCTGATTTGGGAACTCGCCCCTCGAGCCCGGGAACAGATGCGGCTGATGCAGGCCTACGTCTTTGGGACCTTCGTATCTGGCATAGATACGGTTTACCTATTTCTTTCCCACCAGGAATCCGCGTATCAGCGTTATGCCGGCGCTCGCTTAGATGCCAACGACCTGGGGCTGATGATGGCCTTGAGCATCCCGGTCTCCTACTATCTGCTCATCCAAAACAAAGGTCGAATCGTTTGGGTCTACAGACTGCAGCTTGTTTTGGCAGGAACGACCGTCTTGCTGACCGCCTCGAGGGGAGCCACGTTGGCGAGCCTTGTAGCCCTCTTTATTGTGCCCTTGACTCATGCACGCCTGAAGGCGCGTCAGAAAATTGCCGTGCTCTTGACAGTATCACTGCTCGTGTGCGGCGCTCTTTTCTTCGTGCCGTCGAGCTCATGGGAACGCCTGTCGACGACGCCCAACGAATTCGCACAGGGTACCCTCACAGGGCGGACAGTGATCTGGAAGGCAGGCTGGGAGCTTTTCCGTTCCCATCCTTTCATGGGTATAGGAGCGAATGCGTTCCGGGTTCTCGTCAGCCGTGTTTTGGCTGAACCGATTCGCGCCGGTAACGACATCCTGCCTCCGGCGCCACCTGCGCACAACACTTTCTTGTCGGTCCTGGTTGAGCAGGGCGTGATTGGCTTTACATTTTTTTGCGCTTTATTAGGCGTCCTGGCCCTGTCAGTGAGGGCGTTACCGCCGTTCCCGCAGAAGCTGTGGATTGTGTGTCTAGGAGTTTGGGTGGTAGGAGTATCCAGCTTGACTTGGGAAATGCGGAAACCCACATGGTTCTTCTTCGGCCTGTTAATGGCGCAATGCGGCAGCATAGCCCAAAGGCGGCAAACGCGTAGGTATGCTCGCTCTCTTGCTGGTGCGCATCATCAAAGTCGCATTCTGGTCGCGGACCTTGAATGTGGCGCGCCTGGTTAGCTCTTGATTCGATAAGAAAAACACCGCAACAACCAACAAACGCGGACATGAACAAGATCAAGGTGGTCCATATCGTTCCGATGCTGAGCCCGGGCGGAGCCGAGCGCGTGGCAGTTCATATCGTTAAAGGATTAAACCGCCAGCGGTATGAACCAATCGTCATTTCGTTCACGGAGCGTCTGGGATGCGACCTCGACAGTTTGCTCGATGAGGTCGGCATTGAAGTTCGATACTTGGGCAAACATCCTGGATTCGATTACCGCGTCTACCCCAGATTGCACCCTGTTCTCAAATACTACCGACCCGATATTGTTCACACCCATCTGCACGTGCTTCGGTACGCGTTGCCATTTCTGCTGCTTTTGAAAAGCATCTCGCTATTGCACACCGTTCACAACCTCGCCGAGCGCGAGATTGAACCTAGAGCGCGCTGGATTCAGCGCTACGCACTGAATCACGGAGTTGTTCCTGTAGCAGTCGCGCAAGAAGTAGCAGTAAGCGTGGAGCGCCTTTACGGCGTTCAACGGTGCCGCGTGATCTCGAACGGCATTCCGACTAGCCTCTACGCCTGTCCACAGACGCCCCGGAGAGAGTGGCGGGCAAGGCAGGGTTTTGCTGAGGAAGACGTTCTCTTCGTGTGCGTGGCACGTTTTGCTCCGCAGAAAAACCACGCGCTTCTCCTGAAAGCGTTCGCCCAAGGCCCCGCAACCGATCCGAGGGCCCATTTAGTCCTGGTTGGGGAGGGCATTTTGCAGGAGGGACTGAAAGAACAAGCAAAGAATCTCGGCTTAGCCAACCGAGTCCACTTTTTAGGACTACGCACCGATATTCCGGACGTACTGGGCGCAATGGATGCTTTCGTGCTGAGCTCCGATTGGGAGGGCAATCCGCTCTCGGTCATGGAGGCAATGGCTTCTGGCCTGCCTATCGTGAGCACCGATGCGGGCGGTGTGCCGAAACTTTTCAAGAGCGGGAAGGAAGGTTTTATTGTGGCGCGGGGAGATGTTCAAGCTCTCGGCAGGTCGATGGCATCCCTCTTACGAGACCAAGAAACCAGACAGTCCCTTGGGAGCGCCGCCGCGCGGCGCGCAAAGCAAAATTTTGACGTATCGACAATGGTCCAGGCATACGAGGAACTCTACGAGAAATTGGTCAATCTTCCGCATGGCTTGAAAGCGGAGACCGCGCTTGGACGGCAAGGTGTGTCGGTACCCCAAGTTTGAAGACCAACATGATCAAGGTCATGCATGTCATTACAACGCTCGGCCCCGCCGGAGCCGAAACCATGCTCTGCCGAATCGCTTCCGGCATGGACGGAACACGATTTGAAAATGAGGTTGTGTCGCTTACCGGCATTTTGGACCTAGCGGAGCGAATGCAAGAAATCGGTGTACGCGTACGCACACTCGGCATGAGAACAGGGATGCCTAACCCGTTGCTGGTGATGCGTCTTGCACAATGGATTCGACAATCGAAACCAGACGTGATTCACACCTGGATGTATCACGCAAACCTAATCGGCGCTCTCGCCGCGCGCCTAGCTGGTAATGTGCCAGTAGTTTGGGGCATTCACCATAGTGCACTCGACCCGCGAGTTGATAAGTGGCGCACCTTGTTGGTCAATCAGGCCTGTGCACTCTTGTCGCGGGAATTCCCCGCCAGGATTGTATGTTGCTCAGAGGCAGCGCTGCTCATCCACAAGAGACTCAGGTACGCCGCCGAAAAAATGGAGGTTATACCCAACGGCTTTGATCTGGAGCAAGTCAAACCAAGCGCTTCCGCACGCGTGTCGGTACGTGAGGAGCTGGGCATTCCTGGGAATGCACCTGTAATTGGAATGGCAGCCCGCTTCCATCCCCACAAGGATCATCGCAATTTCGTTCGGGCGGCTGAGCTGTTATGCAAACAAATACCCGATGTACATTTCCTGCTCTGCGGTATGGACATCAGCTGGCAGAACTCACAGCTGGCAGGATGGATTGAATTAGCGGGCATACGTGAACGCTGTCATCTCTTAGGCCAGCGCGGAGATGTCTCTCGTCTCTTTGCCGCAATGGATATTGCTACTACTGCTTCCCGCAGCGAGGCGTTTCCCGTTGTAGTCGGTGAAGCCATGGCGTGTGGAACCCCGTGCGTCGTGACTGACGTGGGGGATTCCGCGATGATCGTTGATCAGACCGGTGTGGTCGTCGCTCCCGGAAATCCGGACGCCTTGGCTGGAGCATGGCGAAAGCTGATAGACGCCGGACCGGAAGTAAGACGCCGTCTCGGGTTGGCCGCCAGGCAGCGGGTGGAGCAAAATTTCGCGCTCCCTGCGATTGTGGACCGGTATCAGGCCATCTATGCGAGGTTGGCAGCCAAACGATTAGAGAGTGTCCCTTCCCCAAGCCTCTCGGAGTGTGCCCGGTAGTCCGGAAATCCGGAAATTTCAGGTCGGAAATTCTGACCATGCTCGCTTGATGTCGATCAACCCGTACCCATCAAACGTTCGTTCAACCTAGTGTCCTCACCGTCATCCGTCAATCCTAGGCGGATTCGTTGAGAACAAATGACAGATTCAGCCGCTCAGGCCGCAAGTGGAGAAAAAATGCACAAAGTAAATGTTCTTCTGCTCCTGTGTTTTGCCTTCCTTTTTGCTTCGACGGTTCATGGCCAGACCAATACCGGCGTGAACAACTCCGAGTTGAATGGCAACTACGCATTCACTTTCAGAGGGAGCAGCAGTAATGGAAGTGTCTCGTCTGTTTATGCCGCTGTAGGAAGATTCACGGCGGACGGGGCTGGCACTCTCACCAACGGCGAACTGGACACAAACGGCGCAGGTGCCGGAGTCGCGCTCGTCGCTCAAACATTCACGGGGACCTATTCGATTGGCGCCGACCATCGTGGTGTGATGAACCTGAATATTGGAGGTAGCCCGGCGAGGCTGGCCTTCGCGATGATGGCCAACGGCAACGCCCAGTTTATCAAGTTCGACGCATCGGGAGGGGTGGGAACGATCGGCTCTGGGACCATGGAAAAGGCGGACACTACCGCATACAACACGGCCAAAATAACCGGTGACTACGCGTTTGGCGCGGCCGGCTTCGATAATGCAAATAATCGCGCTGCCATGCTAGGTCGATTTACTTCGAACGGAACAGGCACGCTCACCAACCCAGTTGGGGACGTCAACGCCTACGGAACTGATTATGCGATGAACTTCACGGCGGCGAATTACACGGTGTCCAACCCAGCCACGGGGCGGGGCGCGATGCACTTCACATTTACGTTTGGCGGAGCACCGGCGAATTTGAATTTCGTTTTTTATGTCGTGAACTCAGGAAAGCTGTTTCCGATGGAGAGTGATGCGGTCACAACGGCGACCCCACTGCTAAATGGCGTCGTGCTGCAGCAACAAATTCCCAGCGGGGGATTCTCCAATGCCTCGCTGAGCGGCAACATGGTGATTTATCTCACCGGGCTTTCCATGTGCGGCAGTGGATCAGGTGTGCCCAAAGCGGTCGCAGGTTTACTCACCACCAACGGGAATGGTGCCCTTTCCCTTACCTATGACGAGAACTACTGCAGGGCGCCCAATTCCATCACCGGTGCGCCGGGTACGTACAGTGTGGCCGGCAACGGGAGGGCGGCAATCACGATCGGAGGATACAGCCTGGTTGGCTACCTGATGAACTTGAATCAGGTTTTTCTCTCCGTCTCGGATTCCAATGTTTTGTTCGGGTTCGGCGAGCCGCAGGCAGCGGGTTCATTCAGCAATGGTGTGCTAAAGGGCACGTATGCTGGCTACGCGACCAACCCTGCGACATTCGCAGTCCCTGCCTTCTCCGGCGAATTCTCGGCGGACGGCGCCGCCTCCATAGGCAATATCAACGGTACCGAAGACATCGGCGCGCCAAGCGGACCGGTTTCGGGCGCACCGTTCAAGGCCACCTACTCTGTAGCCTCATCGCCAACAAACGGCAGGGGCACGATGACGATTAGTTCCGGCGCGGGCGGCAACGCGATCATTTATATGATTTCCGCCTCTAAGTTTGTCGTGCTTCCGCTGAACGATCCCAATCCCGCAATTTGGGACTTCGAGTTAGCTTCTGCTTCCGCTCCTGCGCCCACCTCACTTGCCTCGCTATCATTGAACCCCACGAGTGTTACGGGTGGGAACTCATCGACGGGCACTGTTACCTTGAGCGGCCCTGCTCCATCTGGTGGTGCACAAGTTACGCTTTCCAGCAGCAACACAACGGCGGCCAGGGTTCCCTCCAGTGTGACGGTTGCGGCTGGCGCTACGAGCGCAACATTCGCAGTCAGCAGCAGTACAGTCGCTTCGTCCACCAGCGTGGCTATCTCTGGCACTTACGGCGGCGCGACCAAAACGGGCTTACTCACCGTGACGCCCACGCCGGCACCCTCTTCCACTCTCTCCTCGTTGACGCTAAACCCTTCGAGCGTTATTGGCGGCGCGCAATTTTCCACGGGCACTGTAACGTTGAGCGGACCAGCCCCGGCGGGCGGCGCGCAGGTCATGCTTTCCACTAGCAACGGCGCGGCTAGCATACCTTCCAGCGTGACGGTTCCTGCTGGAGCAACCAGCGCAACCTTCAGGGTCAATACGTCCGCAGTTCTTGTGCCTACTTCCGCGACAATTTCAGCTTCATACAACGCCACGACTCGGACCGCAGATCTCACTGTGTACTAATAGCGGCGATGCGCGTCGATCCTGAATCCCACCGATCCAACGGAACAAAACATGTCCCATCTGAAGCAGTCTAGTGCACGCAGGGCAAGTTGCTGGTCCGCCCGATAGATTCCGGATGACCAAAAAGATCAATGGGAATTTGGCGCGGCCCCGCTTGGTTATCGCTGTGAATTCGGCAATCGCAGTTGGTTTCCTGCAAGGTCAGCTGCAGTTTTTTCAAGACAAAGGCTTTGATGTGACGGTTCTCTGCCCGGAAAGGCGCAAAGATGAGTGGGAAATAGCTCGGCCAGAGGGCGTTCCAATCATCGAGGTGCCCATGGCGCGAGTGATTGCTCCGCTTCAAGATCTCGTTTCACTTTGGCGCTTATGGCGCACTATGCGCGTGCTTGGCCCTGCAGTTACTAATGTAGGGACTCCCAAAGCAGGGTTGCTGGGCGGCATTGCAGCTTGGCTCAACCGTGTGCCTTGCCGCCTCTACACGCTACACGGTTTGCGGTTCGAGACTACCAAGGGATTCAGGCGGAGGCTTCTCATCTATGCCGAGCGCCTAGCTTGCCGCTTTGCCCATCGCGTCATCTGTGTCAGCCAAAGCGTCCGTGAGAGGGCGATTGCTTGCGGGCTCACAGATAGGGAGCGGACCTTTGTCTTTGGAGCCGGAAGCTGCAACGGTGTGAATGCGTCCCATTTTGCGGCCACGCCAGAAACAATGACACGCGCGGCCGAATTGCGACGCCAGTT